>JAVHOU010000030.1:0-24126 GCA_036170275.1 Ignavibacteriaceae bacterium | reverse complement strand
TGTTTTCTTAAATAATGTTTCCCTGTTTCAAGCAAAGCAGGATAAGGAACCATTCCAACTATTTCACTTCCAGTAACTCGCAAACCTCTTTCAGCGGCAAGTTTTTCTGTTTCATCAATAACGTGATGCATTGATGTAACTTTGTAATTTGTAAGATTAATAGAAATTTGCACACGATCGTATTTTGGCACTGACCAACCGATAGCTTTACAATATTTAAACTTGCCGGGAATTTTAACTGATTGTCCTTCTGGTTTTTTAGGATCAATTCCATTTAGATCTAAAAGTTCTGCTAAATCATAATCATATTTTTCTTTGCAGTATTTAATCGTTTCTTTAATGGTTTTTCCAACAAAATTATCTAAACCACTTGGATAAGAACCAGCTTCATATTTTAAAATATCATTTGATTTAAAGTAGAAAGGTCCGTCTCCGCCTTTACGTGCACTTCTTCCCTTTTCTCTTAATTCAAATGCAATATCAGTTGCATATTTTTCTTCACGAGTGTTTAGATTAATGTTATATGCAATAAGAAATTCTCTAACACCAATTACTGTTCCGCCAGCTTTTGCATTAAACTTTGTTGGACCAAAATCAGGTTTCCATTCAGGTTTTTTTAATTTTTCTTCAAGTGCTTCATACTCACCTTGTCGTATCTTAGCAAGATTTTCTCTTTCAGGTTTTGATGCAGATTTTTCATAAAGGTAAACAGGGATTCTAAGTTCTTCTCCAACTCTCTTTGCAACTTCTTTTGAAAGTTCAATACATTCTTCAGTAGTAATTCCACTTACAGGTACAAAAGGACAAACATCAGTTGCACCCATTCTTGGATGTGAACCTTTGTGTTTGCTCATATCAATAAGTTCAGCAGCTTTTTTAATTGAGTTGAACGCAGCTTCTTTTACGCCGCTTGCATTACCGATAAAAGTAACCACAGTACGATTCATATCGTAGCCGGGATCAACATCAAGAAGTTTTACACCTTCTACTTTTTCAATTTCGTCGGTTATTTGTTTAATAATTTCAGGGCGTTGTCCTTCAGAAAAATTTGGTACGCATTCTATAAGTTGTTTGTTCATTTTTTCCTCTGTTTATTTTTAGTACGTCATTGCGAACGAGTCAGCGAGTGAAGCAATCTCAAGCATTACGTCAGATTGCTTCGCCCTAATCGTGACTCGCAATGACTTTCAAAATGTTGTTACAAAATTAAAACAATTGAACTGAATTCTCATCTTAATATCTAAATAATTTATATTAGGGTATCAATAAAAATTGGAATAAGACAATGGAAAGATTGGCATACAGAATAAACAAAGCAGGATCAATAAATAATTTAAAACTTGTAACAGAAAACCTTTCTGATCCAGCAGAGAATGAAGTTACTGTCCAGGTTAAAGCAATTGGTTTAAATTTTGCGGATATATTTGCAATTCAAGGTTTGTATTCCGCAACTCCAAAGGGAAGTTTTGTCCCCGGATTAGAGTACTCCGGTATTATCATCCGTAAAGGGAAAAATGTAAATGAGTTTGGAATTGATGATAAAGTAATGGGCGCAATTCGGTTTGGATCTTACACAACTTATCTAAATATAAATAAAAATTATCTCTCAAAACTTCCTGATGGCTGGACTTTTGAGGAAGGTGCTGGTTTTACTGTTCAATCGTTAACGGCTTATTATTCTTTGGTTGAACTTGGGAACATCAAAAACAATTCAACAGTACTAGTACATTCTGCAGCAGGTGGAGTTGGAATTTACGCTAATAGAATTGCTAAAAAATTTAATGCTTACACAATTGGAACTGTTGGAAACGAAAAGAAAATTGATCTTCTAAAAAAAGAAGGGTATGATAGTGTAATTGTCCGTGGTAATGACTTTTCAAAAAAACTAAAAGTGAGTTTAGGAAACAGAAATCTTGATATTGTTCTTGAATGCATAGGAGGAAAAATATTTTCCGAAAGTTTTAAACAAATGAGTGCGGGTGGAAGAATAATTGTTTATGGTGCCGCTCAATATTCAACAGGTAGTTCCTCACCAAATTATTTAAAGGTGCTCTCAAAGTATTTAACTCGTCCTAAAATTGATCCGATTTCTTTATCTGATAAAAACAAAAGTGTGATGGGATTTAATCTTATCTACCTGTGGGAGAAAGTTAATATGATGAAAAAATATCTAAATAATATTTTGAATATGAATCTTCCAAAACCATATATAGGTGAAGTTTTTGAGTTCAAAGATTTATTAAGTGCTGTCAGAAAATTTCAATCGGGGCAAACAGTTGGTAAAGTTATAGTGCTGATTGACTGATTACTCAATTCTGACTTCTGTCGAGACTTCCGTAAATTAGTATCGCAAATTATAATCACTTGGAGAACGATGAAAAAAATTAGAAACATTGCAATTATTGCACATGTTGATCATGGAAAAACTACGCTTGTTGATCAAATATTAAAACAGTGCTCTGTATTTAGAAAAAACCAGGTCGTTCGGGAAAGATTTCTTGATTCGAACGATCTTGAACGAGAGCGCGGTATAACTATTCTTGCTAAAAATATCAGCATACCTTACAAAGATTATAAGATAAATGTAATTGATACTCCCGGTCACGCAGATTTTGGCGGTGAAGTTGAGCGCGTATTAAAGATGGCAGATGGTGTTCTGCTTCTTGTTGATTCATTTGAAGGACCAATGCCGCAAACAAGATTTGTTCTTGAAAAAGCATTAGCGCTTCAGTTAAAGCCAATAGTTGTTATCAACAAAATAGATCGACCAGATAATCGTCCCGTAGAAGTATTGGATGAAATTTATGATCTCTTTATTGATCTTGATGCAACCGAGGATCAACTTGATTTTCCGGTTATCTATGCAAGCGGTAGAGATGGATGGGCTGTGAAGGATTTAAAAGACCCCCGGAAAGATTTAACTCCTCTGCTTAACTCAATAATTGAAGATATTCCCTCTCCTCCATTAAAAAAAGGAAATGTACAGCTACAGATAATGACTTTGGATTATAATGATTATGTTGGAAGAATCGGTATTGGAAGAGTGTTTAGAGGTAAGTTAAAAAAATCAGAAAAACTTTCCATAATCAAACGTAATGGAACCATTCACGAGGCACTATTAAAACAACTTTTTGTTTTTGAAGGATTAGTTAGGATTGAAGTTGAAGAAGTATCCTGCGGAGATATTTGTGCAATAGTTGGGATTGAAGATGTTGATATTGGTGATACAATAGCTTCTGCAGAAAATCCGGAACCTCTTCCAATCATTTCAATTGACGAACCTACAATTAGTATGACCTTTACAGTCAATAATTCTCCTTTTTTTGGAAGAGAAGGAAAATTTGTTACATCACGTCAACTGCGAGATAGATTATTCAAGGAGCTTGAACACAATGTTGCGCTTAAAGTTCAAGAAACAAATTCGCCTGATACATACAAAGTTTCCGGACGAGGAATTTTACATCTCTCAATTCTGATCGAAAATATGAGACGTGAAGGTTATGAACTTCAGGTACTTGAACCAAAAGTTATTTATAAAACTATCGATGGCAAAAAGGCTGAACCCATTGAGGTTCTTGTAGTTGATGTTCTCGTGGAGTTTGCAGGAAAGGTGATTGAGCTTGTCGGGCAACGAAGAGGTGAGTTGATGAAGATGGAAAATAAAGGGAGCATGAATAAAATTGAATTTCATATTCCTTCAAGAGGAATTATGGGTTTACGGACAAAAGTTTTAACTGCAACTCAAGGTGAAGCTGTGATGCATCACAGATTTTTTCAATATGAATATTTTAAAGGTTCTATTGGAACAGCTAAAAGCGGTGTTTTAATTTCTATGGCTGAAGGTCCATCAACCGCTTACGCAATTGATGGTTTACAGGATAGAGGCAAATTTTTTATAGAGCCTGGTGAAATTGTATATCAAGGACAAATTATTGGCGAGCACACAAAGGAAAATGATATTGAAGTAAATGTTCAGCGTGGTAAAAAGTTATCTAATATGCGTGCTTCAGGTTCTGATAAAGCAGTTAAGATAACTCCTGCAATTAAATTTTCTCTTGAAGAAGCATTGGAATATATCGAAGATGATGAAATGGTTGAAGTTACCCCGAAATCAATAAGACTTAGAAAACTTTATTTGGATACACTGGAACGAAAAAGATTTAATCTGGGTAAGTTAGCTCAACAACAAAATTAGATCTTAAATATTTCTTCAGGTTGATAAATTTTAATAGATTCTGCTGAATTTTAATTTGCAGATTTAATCATAGCCTCTGCAACTCGTGAAGCTTCAATCGGACGATATTTTTTTAGAGCCGGAATAATTTTTGTAATTGTTCCGGCTATTTTTATTCCTATTGATTCTCCAAATCTTTTTCCACTTCTTTTCCCGGCAAGTATTGATGGTCTGAAAATAATAATTTGTTTAAATGGTAATTGCTGTACTGCCTCATCAAGTTTTCCTTTCATCCGCAAATAGAAATTACTTGATTTATAATTTGCCCCTGCTGATGAAACAAGTAAGTATTTCGTAACTCCATTTTGTGAAGCTGCTTTTGCAACTTCGTATTGATATGTATAATCAATTTTATACTGCTCGTCTTTACTCCCAGCTTTTTTAATAGTTGTGCCTAAAGCGGAATAAAGTTCATCGCCAATTAAAGAATCTTTCCAAACATCAATCTTATCAAAATCAACTATATGCTCTTCAAGTTTTGAATTATTAATATTTAGAGATCTTCTAACAACAACTTTTACTTTTTCATACCGGGCATCACCAAGTAATTTTTGCGTGATATGATTTCCAACTAATCCAGTTGCACCGATTACTATTGCAGTTTTCATAATTTATATTTAAAAAAATAATTATATCGCCTTTGATTTTAGAAGTTGCTGCAAGATTAGTAAAAGTCATTTCGAAGGAGTCCTCGACTGAGAAATCTGAATTTTGTAATTATCAGATTTCTCTGGCAATGCCATCGAAAGAACATTTTAAATTGACAAACCTTAAACTCTTCGCTCATGTAAAATAAATATCAAGGTCTAAACACATGTTCATTCCACAATTATTTCATCAACCATTAACCATGGCTTGCCGCCGGCTTCTGGATGCCACGAAGGAAGCTCTGGCAGATTTTTGGCAAAGATTTTAATATATCTTCCCAAAGCATGTTGCAAATCAATACTAAAATCTTTTTGCACCCAATCAGGATTTCTTAATGAAGAAACCTCATCAATTCTTCCAACTTTATCGAATGTAATTCCATCTTCAGATGTATAAAATTCAACATACACTGGAAAAACTACCCAAGATGATGATGCCTGAAAAAATCCACAAGAAATTTTATTTATAATTTGAATCTTTTCAAGGTCAATAACAGCTTCAAAGTCTGTTCCTTGATAACCTTGCCAGGATTTATCTCCACCTCTAAAACTATCTGAGCCTCGTAAACCATCAGTCAAAGCTTCAACTCCACCAGCAGAATATTTTTCGCTGTATGAATAAGTTAACTTTACTTTTTTACGTGTAGCATTATTAAATGGAAATCCTTGTAGAAAAGTTTTTCCAACTTGCTTATCTCCCTTTTGCATAAACATCTTAACAAGACTTGATTTAGGGATAGCGAATGCAAATTGATTTTCTGATTTTTGTTCAACTATAACTTCCTGACCATACGCTCCTATTTTTAAATTAACATCTTTTTGAAACTGAGTTACGTTCACATCAAAAACATTTTTATTTGGATTATAAACTTTAGTAATCTCAAATGGTTTTGTTTCTAATCCATATTTTACACCAAGCAAATCCAATCTTGCATAATGATTTTGCACTCTTTGTCTAAACTCTTCATAATTTCGTTCTGCTGGATAAGTCCAGATAACTTCTGAAAGAGCCAGCATACGTGGAAACAATCTATCATCAACTAATTCCTGAGGTGCATATTCCGTCCACATATTTCCTTCACTGCCAAGAACATGTTTTCTTTCGTCTTCAGTTAATTCCGGAGGTATAGGATCAAATGAATAAACTTTTTCCATATCAGTAACATCAACCGGATAATCAAAATAGCAATTGCTTGTTGGTGAAACAATTACATCATGCCCGAGTTTAGCTGCATCAATCGCACCTTGCACACCACGCCACGATTGAACAGTTGCTTCCGGTGCAAGTCCGCCTTCAAGAATTTCATCCCAGCCAATAATTTGTTTTCCTTTGGAGTTGATGAATTTCTCCATTCGTTTTTCAAAATAACTTTGAAGTTCACGCTCATCTTTTAAATTTTCTGATTTAATTCTTGCCTGACACTTAGGACAATTCTCCCATCGCTTCTTTGGTACTTCATCACCACCGATGTGAATATATTTTGATGGGAACAATTCAACAACTTCACTAATTACATCTTCTAAAAACTGAAATGTTTTTTCATTACCGGCGCAATAAACATCATAATAAATTCCCCAAAGCGTTCCAACTTCAAACGGTCCGCCAGTGCATGAGATTTCGGGATAACAGGAAATTGCCGCGGTTGAATGCCCGGGCATTTCAATTTCTGGAACGACGGTTATAAATCTGCTCGAAGCATACTTAACAATTTCTTTAATATCATCCTGAGTATAAAATCCGCCGTAAACAGTTCCATCATCGTACTTTCTCCACGCGCCTTTGTTTGTAAGTTCAGGATATTTTTTTATTTCAATTCGCCACGCTTGATCTTCAGTTAAATGCCAATGCAGGACATTAAATTTGTGATAAGCAAGAAGATCAATATATCTTTTTACAAATTCTTTGCTCATAAAATGACGGCAGCAATCAAGATTAAGTCCGCGCCAAGAAAATTCTGGTTCATCAAGTACAACCACGCAAGGAATTATCCATTCAACATTTTTAACTTTTAATTTTGATTCAATCTCAACAGGAAAAAGCTGGCGAAGTGTTTGAACTCCATAAAACAAGCCATTCAATTCGGCTGCTTCAATCATAACATTGTTTGCGCTTACCACAAGTGTATAGCCTTCATTTCCAAAATCATTATCGGAATTAGAAATGGAAATGATCATTGAATTATCACTTATTTTGCCATCCCATTCTATCAGCTTCAAATCAAATCCGGTAGAAGGTTTGATTATCTCATTTAAGTACTCGGCAATATCTTTTGCATCTTGTTTATAAAATATTTTTGTAAGCGAGTTTAATTGAAATGTCCCTTCGCGCAAAACAAGATTTTTAGGTTTTGGGATGATGTTAACATTGTTTTGTATTTCCTGCGCGGAAATTTCAATCGAAGTGATGAAGGAAAATATAAACAGCAGAGAGATGGTTAATTTTTTCATAACAATCTATTTTTTGAGATTTAAAATTTTATTCTGCAAAAACTTGTTTGATAAACTTGAACTCCTCTTCAGTCAGCGGATTATCAGTTCCACTTAAGTTAGATTTCACTTGTTCAAGATTTCTGAAACCTGGAATTACAGCGCCGACTTGTTTGTAAAATAAAAGATACTGTAAAGCCGCACGTGATAACTCCTGGTTTGAAGGACCAAATTTATTTTTAAGTTTTTCAATTTTAGGCTCAAGCTTTGCAAGATTTTCCGGTTTAAATCTATCGGCATTAGCGCGATGATCACCCGCTTCAAACTGCGGCGGATTTCCCTGATGATATTTACCAAGTAACAACCCTTGCGCTATTGGACTAAAAGCAACAAATGAAATATTGTTTTTTTCCATTAGCTTGCGTGTGGGAGAATCATCTTGTAGAACACCTTCATCAATAGCATTAGACCTGCTTTGCAAAACATCAGGTTTAACTTTAGGAATTAATTTTACAAAATCTTCATGCTTGTAAGCTGATTGTCCTATCAATCTTATCTTCCCTTCCTCCCGAAGTTTATACATTACTTCAATCGCATCATCAAGATATTTATCATTCTCACCAAAATCTCCATTATGGAAATAATAAATATCAATGTAATCTCTTTTTAGATTTACTAACGATTGCTCACATTGATGGCGAATATGCTTCGGTTCAAATGCGTGTTCAGCAGTTCCAGGGAACCAGCCAATTTTTGTGGCAATAATAAAATTATTTGTCCGCTTATCAAGAATTCGTGCAAGCATTCTCTCTGCTTTTCCATTTCCGTAAACATCAGCATTATCAAAATGATTTACACCGTGATCAATAGCATAATTAATTGCTTCAGCAATCTGCTTTTCATCAACATTAGCCCAGCCGTTTGGAGTGCCGTTAACCCAATTAAGTCCGCCCATAGTCCAGCATCCAAGACTAATTTCTGAAACTTCTATTTTTGATTTGCCAAGTTTTCTGTATTTCATTTTGATCTCCGATTTTTAGTTTGAATGATCTAAGTAAAAATATAAAAGAATCAGGGCATATTGAATTTTTATTACAAATTAATTTTGAAATAATTTTTTGGATAAAGATTTATTATTTAACGCGATATTGAGATAATATAAATTCAGGCAGATAAAAAAAATAAGCAGGCTAAAAACTTTCATCCTTAACCTGCTTTTGGAGAGATCATCGAAACTATTTTCATCAACTAAAAATCTAAGAAATATCCAGTGCCGTTAAGTTTATGGAAACTATAGTATAGATTTTTACAAACAGAACTAACCTTTACATTATCATCAAAAATTGCAACGCCGCGCAAACGGTAAATGCCGATGCTGTTTTCGAGCTTATACAAAGCCACTGCGGCAGCTATTCGTTCTTCATCAGTTTTTCCATTTTCCAACATTTCCAATAAAGGAATCATTGCTTTAGAAGCATCATTGCTTTCAAGATAAGCATCACTTATGAGATCAGATAAAACATTTGCTGAACTGGTTTGGAGACCAGAATTGTAGGACGTAATTCCCTCTGTAAGATTATCAACTATTACAGATTTTTTTCCTTCCGGAAATTGCGCGGCTTGTAGTACTACAGCCGGAACCAAAACAAGTGCTAAAAGCACGATGATTAAAGTTTTCATTGCCTGCTCCTTTTTGAAAGTAATTAATTCTAACCTCGGTGCTAAGATAGAATATTTAGTGTGGCTTGTCTATCAAGTTGTTATGGAAGGTAAAATCTGGATGAGAGCAGTAAGAATTTAGGAAGAGATGAAAAGGAGAATTTAACTTTTCATCTAATCCAAATTATAATTTCTAAAAAAATAATTGTGGAATTGAAATCCATAAATAAAATTTTAACTAATCGATATGTAACTTTATGTATTTGTCATGCTGAATTCATTTCAGCATCTTAAAATCTTAGTCAATAAGATTTCGAAACAAGTCTCCCTGCCGGGTCTGCTGCATACTCCTAAAAGGTCATTTCGAAGGAGTCATCGACTGAGAAATCTTTCGAATATGCCACGAAAAAGATTTCTCCCTTCGGTCGAAATGACACCGATCTAACTTCTGCAACACACTCTAACGATAACGCAGGGTCGGAATAATAACCGATATTATCATCTCATTTTCTGCATAAGTTAATTTAATAATTTAGAAATGAATAAATAAAATTTTTAATTACCAGATTCATCAAGATTTCCATCCCAAAGATATTTTTTGGTTTCGCTTACGATAATTCCGCTTAATAAAAGTAACGAAACTAAATTTGGTAAAGCCATTAAAGCATTGGTAATATCTGCAAAAGTCCAAACCATATTTAAAGATAGAATTGAACCGATCATCACGAATAAAACCCACGCATAACGATATGGCTTAATAATTTTTGTGCCGAAAAGATATTCTGCTGCTTTTTCACCATAATAAGACCAGCCAAGAATTGTTGAGAAAACAAATGTCAGTAATCCAAGCGTTAAAATAATTGGACCAATAATATGAATATCACTAAATGCGTTTTTTGTAAGTGTTGCTCCTGTGTAACCTTTTGTCCAATCATTTGAATTAACTATCACTAATCCAGTCATCGCACAAACCACAACCGTATCCCAAAACGTTCCGGTTGAGGATACCAATGCTTGTCTAATAGGATTTTTTGTTTGTGCGGCTGCTGCAACAATTGGTGCGCTTCCTAATCCTGATTCATTTGAAAAGAGTCCTCGAGCAATTCCAAAACGAATTGCTTCTTTAGCGCCAGCACCTAAAAATCCACCGATAGCTGCCTGACCAGAAAATGCACTATGAATAATCAATGAAAAAGTTGCGGGCACAGTTGCATAGTTTATTATTAAGATTATCAAACAACCAAGGAAATAAGTTATTGCCATAAAAGGAACGAGTCTTTCACAAACATTAGCAATGGATTTTATTCCGCCTAATATTACAACTGCTGTAAGAATTGTTAGTATTGCGCCTGTTATCCAGGTGGGAATTTGAAATGTTTCATTAACCAATGTTGATATTGAATTTGCCTGAACCATATTACCAATTCCAAATGCAGTCACAGAAGTGAAAGCGGCAAACAATACAGCAAGCCATTTCATATTTAATCCGCGCTCAAGCACATACATCGGTCCGCCAGCCATTGAACCATCTTTCATTGTAACACGATATTTTACAGAAAGCAAAGCTTCGCTGTATTTTGTTGCGATACCAAAAACTCCTGTAAGCCACATCCATAGAACAGCACCGGGACCGCCGGCTGCAACTGCTGTAGAAACACCAACAATATTTCCTGTTCCAATTGTTGCGGCAAGTGCAGTGGTTAAGGCGCCAAACTGACTTATATCACCACTTCCCTCTTTATTTTTTCCTAAAGAAATTTTTATTGCCTTGCCAATAAACCTTTGAATAAATCTTAATCTTATAGTTAAATAAATGTGCGTGCCGAATAGAAGTATGATGAGAGGATAACCCCACAATAAATCACTTATCTGAGTCAGAATTGATTCAAAGGCTTCCATAAATTTCCTTAATAATTATTAAAAGTGGAATATGAAAAACACATCAACAATTTAGTAAAAAACATTTTGGATAGAAACTTAAGTGGAAGGATTTATAAAAATAAAATGGCTCAGTTACCCGAGCCTTTGATGCTTGTAAGAGATTAAAAATAAGTTATTTGAATTTTTCTAAGAGAATTAATTTCTAATAAAATAATGGTGTATAAAAAACAACGTGAAAAAGAATAAATGCTTTTTGTATTTCTCCTCCGAAAAAATAATCATGGAATATTTAATTGCAACAGTCTGCTTCGGGGAAGTCATTGATTCATCATCTTCAGACTTTTAACAGTTAAATGTCTTCAACTTTAAGCCCTCTCGATGTAGAGATAAAATTATTAAATAGATTAAAAAAATTAGTTCCAAATCTCTAACACTTTTTCAGCAATTGTGAATTGTTCGGTTCTTATATATATGACATAACCAAAACCACCTTTACCATCCGTTACAGCATTTGAAGCAACAACGTTAACACCGGCATCAAATAATTTTTTATGGATATCAGTCAGAACTCCTAATTCATCTTCACCTTGCACAAGCAATGCGGGTATTGGTCCGTGAATAATTAAATCAGCTTTTTGTGCCTCAACCTTTAGCTTCTGCGGATCTTCAGGAAATAAAGTAAATTGTGTATTTAACAAACCGCTTGGAACTGCTGTGAATGCAAGTAAATTTACTCCAACATCAGCAAGAAGTGTAAGCAGTTTATATGATTCTCCCGGCTGATCTTGAACGGTACAGTAGTAATATTCGACTTTTCGTGTTCTTGTTGCCATAAGATTCACCCTTTTTTTGCTGCAAATTTTTATGATAAATTATTTTCAAGACTCTAATTATTAATTAATTCACCTTACGCACTTATCCTTCGAGGTCACTGTTTTAGACCTCGAAGGATGCGAATCTCATAAATTTATCCAGATACCTTGAAGGTCTTTAAAGGCGACCTTCAAGGTATCATCAATTTTGCGTAAGATGATTAATTAAATTATTTCAGTCTTTTAAAAATTATAAAATGATCTCCATAACTTAACGGTTTAGTAAATTCGTCTTCATCAAGTTCAGCTAAAACAGTACTGATATTTTTTGAGAAAAGTTTAACATTTACCTCTCCTAATAATCCTTTATTATTTCTCGAAGAGCTAATGGAGTATTTTGAAACGAGTTCGGTAAAATCTGAACCGCTTATTAGAGCATTATACACAGAATCAGCTTGTGCTTGATTCTTTAATTCAATTTCCGCTAATGAAATAATTATTGGCTGAGAAAACAAAACAATAATTTTGCTTCGGACCAGCATTTTTATTGGATGATCTTTAAGCATAGCTGGTGAGTATTCCCATTTTAAAAGAGATTGTACAGCAAGAGAATCCCACGTTTCATCCCCGCTGCTGTTAAGTATTTTAGCTCTTTCTACATCGCCATTGGTATTAACAAGCATTTCACAAATAAACTCATACTTATCATTAAATGTGGATTGGGTTAAGGGTGGGAGTGCAGATTGTTTTAATAACTTCGGCTGAGTTACAGTTGAGTCTTCGGGTTTAAAATATGAACAGCCCGCGATAATGAAGACAAGAAAAATGAAAATATTTTTTTTCATTTTAAATCTTTCTAAGTCTAACACCATCTAGATCAATTAAGATAATTATTATTAATGTTTATAAGAGCTGCTGGAAAGAATTAATAATAATTAATACATCATTACAGATATATTATAAAATCTCTTACTGTAATTAGCAATTAATTTCAACCACTGTCAAGAAAAATAAGCGGAACGATTAGCAAATAATAAAACCCGCAACTAATATTAATACATAATAAATCAAATTTATTTTATTTGACTAGTATCACTTTAATAATATCATCTTTTTTGTTCTAATAAAGTTGCTTGTTTGTAATTTATATATATAAATTCCACTTGTCAACTGCTGGATATTTAATTACTAGAAAACAAAATTTTTTTGATAATAGCTCAATATCCTGATTCAACAGGAGATTTCATTTTATCTAAACCAATCTCGTTTATTAAATCACTGTATTGGATCAATCGTATATTATTTTTTTCAAAAATATTTTGTTGCTTTGCAGAAATAAGTGCATTCAGTTCCGCATTACGATGTTTACTCATTTCAGACAAACCAAATGAATTCATATCAATCATTGCTTGCAACTCTGGTTGATCTTTACCGATGTGGCAGACAAGTAAATTTATTTTTTCTTCAGGCATAATTACACAAAGATTATTTAAAAAATCTTTCTTCTTATCAATATCAATCGAGTACATCGGTTCAACATCTTGTTCACCAAAATATCTTGAGATTCCCAAGCCAAATTCCTTGGCAAGCTTTTCAACTATCGCTCGATGTTCAGGTCTTTCAACCGCAGTTCCCATATGATAATCGAGATAAGATATTTTTATTCCGCTATTAATTGCTCGCTCAATTTGTGCACGTAATTCAATTTCAACTTCTTCTGTCTTGGGATTGTTTGCAAAAAACTTTTCACGTGATGGAAAGAAGTAACCATTTTCATCAACAAGAGATGAAACTTTATCCCTACCAGCAACTGGTCCCCAGCGATAATTTTTCCATTCAGCATTTAAAGTTAAATGCACACCAACAGTTATTTCTGGATGAGATTTTAATAAATCAACTGCTTCCTGATACCACGCACAAGGAAACATTACGCCTGCAGAAAACTTCAATCCGGATTCCATTAATTCCTTAAACGCCATATTAACCGAGTGAGACATTCCAAGATCATCACAACGAATTAATAATGTTTTGGTTTGATTATCTATTTGGGAAAATATTGTCAGAGAAGAGAAAAGAATAGCCGCAAAGATCAAAATAGTGATTCTCATAAAATTTCCTTTTTCTTATTTCAAAAATAAGTAAAGAGAGATTTAACATAAAAACATAAACTCTCAATAATTGAATTTACACTATATTTAAGTAATGGCACTATTAATAAGAATACGAATGTTGCTGCACTGGCATCAATGACGTAAAACTAAAAAACCCCTACCATTGTTAATTAGTAGGGGTTGTTAAATGGAAAATGAATTAAGTCGCTTCTTAGCGTGGTCTTTTTCCTGCCCTTATATCTACACACGCTTTACAAAGTTTTTTGTTTCCCTTGCCAGTTACTTTATTCCCTTTTGTAATAACACTACCCGAGGCACACACTCCATATATATGGTATACCTCTCCCGCTTTGGAATGATAAGGTGAAATTTGTTTTGGCATAACTGCTTCTCCTTGATTTGTTATTAATTAAAAATAGACGCTGCTACTTAATATACAACATCTTTTTTGTTTCAACAAAATCTCCTGCCTGTAATCGATAAAAATATAATCCACTGGCTAAGCTCCTGGCATCAAACTTAACTTCATAACTACCTTCAGCTTTTTCTTCATTAACAAGGGTTGCAACATTTTTACCTAATAAATTATAAACTATTAAACTTACCCTACTTTTAACTGGCAAATCGTATTTAATTACAGTTGAAGGATTAAATGGATTTGGAAAATTTTGGGTAAGTGAATATGAGGTTATTACATTAGCCTCAACGTTTATAGGTTTAGAATATTCAAATGAACCATCATAATCAATTTGTTTCAAACGGTATTTGTACTTCCCTGTGGAAACCTGATCTATATATTGATAAGATTGTTGTTCAGTAGTAGTTCCTTTACCATTTATAAATGCAATTTGTTCGTAATTATCCCCTGCCGATTTGCGCTCTAAAGCAAATCCACGATTATTTATTTCTGTGGCAGTTTTCCAATTAAGAGTAACTTTTCCTTTGGAAAAAACCGCACTGAAAGATAATAATTCAACAGGAACTGGAGCATCTAATGTATCAATAAAAATTGGAGTTGTTCCACTAGAAGGATTAACTGTATTAGCTCCGCTTGGCCAAACTCCATCTGAAGATGTATTAAATGCGATCAGGGAATTATCATTCAGAAAGCGCTGTTCAATCCTTTTCACACCATTTGCATTGTTATTTGGAATTATTGTGCCCCATCTTTTATCAAAACCATTAACACTGTCCGCATAAAAAATTACTAAACTTGCCACATCTGCACCCTCATTTTCTAAATATGTACATGCAAGTGGCTTTCCTATTCCATCAATATTATCAAACAACAGCAAAATATTTTTGGCAATACCTAATGATTTTCCCCAAACACCGGTACACTGAGTTGAAGATGCAGTAGTGCCAAAAGCTAAAACCAATATGGAATCATTTAAAGCTCTTCTATACAAAAGCACACCTACAGAATCACCAATTGTAATCGTTGGGATAATATAATTTCCAGCCGTGAATCTTGCATTACCCGTATTTACAATTCCAAACCATCCTGTATAATTGCCTAATGCATTTGTTTTAAAGATAGCGTAGTTGTTATTTGAAGTAACGGAAGGACCCGTTGTATATCTAAAATGAATTGAATCCGGATTAATTAGAATTGGATTTCCTGCGCCGGAGTTTGTTCCTCCTAAATCAGGATAGCGGACTGCCTGGGTAAAATATCTATAGGTGGTGTTAGGGGAAAGATTCCCGACAGTTGCTCTAAATATCACCTGCAATCTTGTACTTGAACCAGAACTCATATACTGGGGTAAAACTTCGGAGGTAAAATACTCTTGGGTTAAATTTTGTGAGTACAAATTTTGATGTAATAAAATGAAAACAAAAAAAACAATTATGTAAAATAATTTTTTCATACTACCTCTTGTCAAATAAAATATTTATAAATACTTATTAAAGTTACTTAATTAGCAGCATACTTTTAGTAATACTTTTTTCAAAACTTATTAATGTATAAAAATAGATTCCACTTGAAAGACCGGATGCATCAAATTCAACAAAATTCTTTTTGCCGGCTTCGCTAAAACCATTAAATAAAGTTGCAACTTTTTGACCAAGGGAATTAAATATTTCAAGCCTTGCATTTGCTGATTGTAAGGTTACAAAACAAATAGTTGTGGATGGATTAAATGGATTTGGATAGTTTTGATAAAGTTGAAAATCTTTCATAATAGTTTTTTCATTATTTGGATTTTCTACATATACAGCAACACTATCGGTATTATAAAACGTATATGCTACTCCACCTTTATCAAACCAGGAATGGGATATATCACTTTTACTATAGATATGCGAATAACCATTTGATATTGCCGGATCGTGAACTATTGGTCTTCCATCGCTGGTAAACCCGGCAAGCATTATTAAATGACCGGTATATAATGGTTCACCGACCGACATAGAAATTCGTCCTCCATTAGCAAGCACTTCCCCCGCCTCACTCCATGTACGATAGCGCGTAACAGCACCGTCTAATCCGTACTCGGATGCATTTTGAACAACTCTTGGCCAAATTCCAAACATATCGAAGTATGGATCATTTGTATCAAGAGCAAACTTCAAAGGATTTACTGAAATATTATAACTCTTCAAAATCATTGCGACTGATGTTGGAGAGCATATACTGCCACCAATTTGAGGATCGACTCCATATTGATAAATAAAACTGGTCGGGATGAATATCTGTTCAGGATTATCATTTAATATTTTAGTAAAATCAATTGAACTTGTTGTCCTGGAATCGCTGATAAAAAAACTTAACTTATTAATAGTTGGTGATAACTGAGAAGCAGAAGTTCGGGTCATTATAATTTTAAATTGCCATGCATTTAGATATGAGTACAATTTAACATTATCATAATCGATATAGCCTCCGTTATAACTAGTAGTACCATAGGAACTCCAAATGTTTGATTTCCAAAATCCAACAGTTAACCAGGGTGACCAACTACCGCTATAAGGAAATCTCATTTGAACTTTAAAGGAACTGTTATTATCCGGTGCAGTACCGTTCCAGGATGGTAGACCTTCATTAAATGGTGATTGGGAATATTGTGGTTTTAAAATCACATAGCCATTGGTCACTCCATCTTGAAGCATAATGCTTTTTCCATCATCACTAAGTTTTAATCCGTCATTTGTTTCTATGTTTTGATAAATTGAATCGATCCTAAGTACGTAATCCTGATCAGGATAAATTTGCGCCGTTGAAATATTTGGAAGGAAAGCTAATAATAGTACAAAATATTTATATATCATTTTTTAGTTTTTATTTTTCTTGTTAAAAATATCATTGAATAAATTTACTATGTCATTCATAAAATAAGGTTTGGAAATATAATGTGTGCAGCCTTTCGATAAAAATTCTAACCTATCCTTTTCGGCGGCAAATGCTGTTACAGCAATGATAGGAATATCAGAATATCCACTAATCTTCCTTATTGCCTGTGTCGCTTCAATTCCATCAATCCTTCCACCAAGATTTATATCCATAAATATTGCATCATATTTATTTTCCATAGCCAGCTTAATTGCTTGATCACCATCGAGGGCTAAATTACAAGCTGCAATATTTTTCAAACATCTTAATAAAAATTTTCTACTAACCTCATCATTTTCTACAATTAGTACCTGTTTTAATTTAACATCAGATATATTTTCAATTCGTACTGGATCAGTAATTGTTTTAAGTTTTTTTAACTCTTTAATTGATGCGCTGGATTTATCTAATTTATATGGAAACGAGATTCGAAAGATTGTCCCTTCTCCCAGCTTAGTTTTAACGGATATTTTCCCATTCATCAATTCGATATATTTTTTTGTTAGAGTTAGTCCTAATCCTGAGCCTTCAAAATTTCTTCCAATTCCCTCACTAACCTGCCTGAACTCTTCAAA
This sequence comes from Ignavibacteriaceae bacterium, assembly GCA_036170275.1. Classification (GTDB taxonomy): domain Bacteria; phylum Bacteroidota; class Ignavibacteria; order Ignavibacteriales; family Ignavibacteriaceae; genus IGN3. Next base: position 6,446 of record JAVHOU010000030.1, on the reverse strand, counting down.
TATTAAATTAATTTTGTCTTGTGGAATTCCAATTCCAGTATCTTGTACTTCCACGATTCCATAATCATTCCCTTCCTCTCGTTCATAGAATGTTCTTACAGTAATTCCACCTTGTTTTGTAAACTTAACTGCATTATTAAGAAGATTAGTAATTGTGTCACGGAAAAATCTTTCATCAAGATCAAGTTGAAAATTATTTTCCAAATCAGTTTTAATAAACAAATTAGATTTACGTGCAGCTCCTGCAAATAAATTTGTTAACTCATTAATTATTAGGTTAGCATCAGTTTGTAGGATCTCAATCTTTTCTTTGCCTGATTCTATTCTCGATAGATTTAACAACGAAGTAAGAGTCTCAAGCAATCTCCGACCACTTGCTAATACAGTTGTTGCCATTGCTTTTTGTTCTTGATTGCCAAGATTACTTTCTAATATTTCTGCAAATCCCAGGATACCAACTAAAGGAGTTCTTAATTCGTGACTCATACTTGCTAAGAAATTCGATTTAAGTTTATTGCTCTCTTCCGCTTTTTCCTTTGCGGTTAACAAATCTTCTTCCATCTTTTTGCGACCCGTGATATCAGTGAACATACCGAACGATCCAATAAAGGAACCAGTTTCATCTAATAGATGTGAAACTTTTACTAAAGTCCAGATTATGGAACCATCTTTGCAATGTAATCTTCTTTCATAACTTTCTCTACTATAATAATTTCTATTCTTTTGTTCATGAATATATTCGTTTAAATCTTCCATGGGTATTAAGATTTGAAAATTCTTCCCCTTCATCTCAATATCTTTATATCCAACCATTTCAGTAAACTTATTATTAACCGTTGTTATTTCATCAGTTTTATTAACTATACAAATTCCTTCATTTGCAATTTCAAAAATAGTTCTGAATTTTTCTTCACTTGCATGCAATGCTTCTTCAGCTCTTTTACTCTCAGTTATATCTTGTATCGTCCCAATCATCTGAATTGGATTTCCATCATTATCAAATTTCAATTCCCCAAGTCCCCATACCCAGCGTTCTTCACCATCGTTTACCCGAAGGATTTGATAGACTCTATCAAATAGATTTTTTTTTGCAACAACGTACTGTAAAAAGTAATTAAGCATTTCCTCCCTATGATCAGGATGAACAATATTATTCCAACTCCTTAGAGTTTTTTCTGCATTCTGATCTAATCCAAATATTTCATCCAGAACCTCAGAGGATATCCACTCATTTGTTTTGATGTTTAATTCATAGGAACCTATCCTACCCACTCTTTGTGATTCTCTTAGCCAAAATTCCCGGTCCTTCAATACTTTCTGCTTTGCTCGTTCTTCTGTTTGATCTCTGAAAACTATAACGGCACCAATTGTCTCCCCGCTTCCATTTTTTATCGGTGCGCCGCTATCTGCAATTGGAATTTCTTTTTTATTTCTGGATAATAATAATGTATGATTGGTGAGACCTACTATTGCACCTTCTTTTAAAATTCTTTTTATAGGACTCTCAGCCCTATTTTTCGAAATCTCATCAGTGATATTAAATATTTCCTCAAGCTGTTTACCATTTGTTTCAGTTTCATTCCAACCGGTCAATTTCTCTGCTACAGAATTCATCTGTCGTATTCTACCTCGTATATCAGTTGTGATTACAGCATCACCGATACTATAAAGCGTTGTACGGAATAGTTCTTCACTTTCTTTTAATTTTTTTACAAAGTTTTGATTCTCTTCCTGATCAAGAAGTATCTTACCTATCAACAATGTTGCAAATGGATATACTCCTAATATTGTAACGGTAAGTATTTTATATAATTCAACCATGTCTTTGTAGGGAAGTGTTAAAAACAATACTAACATTATACCGTTTACTATTAAACCGAAAATGTATAATTGTAATCTGGTGAGTTTTTTTTCAAATGATTGATTTCTACGGATATAGAAAAAAAGTCCAATGAGAAAAGATGAAGTTATAACCAGAGTCCCTGTTAATGCGCCTCCGCCCCCAATATGTAATCTGAAAAGTATGGCTAACATAGAAGCTATTAAACCGGAGATTGGACCAAAGAACAGTGTACACAAACTTATTACTATTGATCTACCATCAAATATAATTCCTGCTGTTAAATAAAAAGGATTTAACATACCTATTATAGCTGTAGCACCGAAAAGCAATCCTTGTAATATTTTGCCTTTAAGAACTGACCGGTTAAATCTTAAATCAATAAAACCTGAAAGTACACTGAGTGCAATAAGTACGGCTAGATTATATATTAAATCAATTATGATCATTATGACTTCAGTTTTTTAATAATCAAAATTATCTAAATCTACAATCAATTCCAGATTATTTTTAATACTTATTTAGAGATTTCTGAAAGATTCAGAATGTCATTTAAAAGATAACTTCGGGGTTACCAAAATGCTGAAGGATTATACGTCGGGCAGGTTTTCGTTGGAATGACCGATGATGAGAAAATAATTTTTTAGAAATCTCAAATAGTATAATTATCAAAATCGTTCTAACAAAAATTTTTAGACAATTTATAAATCAGGAAACCTTTAACATCTTAGCATTTATCGCTACAACTATAGTACTTACAGACATCAATACCGCACCGATCGCCGGACTTAAAACTATACCTGCTGAGAATAAAACTCCTGCTGCAAGTGGAATTGCTATAACATTATATCCTGTTGCCCAAATTAAATTCTGAATCATCTTTTTATAAGTAGCTCGTGAAAATTTTATTAATGAAACAACATCCTTAGGATTATTCTTCACAAGAATTATATCTGCAGATTCAACAGCAACATCAGTTCCTGCGCCTATGGCAATTCCTACATCAGCTTGTGCAAGTGCGGGTGCATCGTTCACACCGTCGCCTGTCATCGCAACAACTAATCCACGGCTCTGCACTTCTTTTACTTTCTCAGCTTTTTTATCTGGCAGCACTTCAGCGAAATATTCATCGAGTTCAAGTTCATCGGCAACCCATTTTGCTACCTGTTTATTATCTCCTGTAAGCATCATCGTTTTTATTCCCTGTTCCTTAAGCTGCTTTATTGCTTCTTTCGATTCTTCCCTTATAATATCGGCTAAAGCGATTGCACCTGTTAACTTACTATCAATCAAAAGAAATACAACTGTTTTACCCTGACCGGATAATTGTGCAATCTTATCTTTTTGTTGAATCTCAATTTTATTTTCTTCGAGATAACCTGGACTAACGACCTTAATCTCTTTTCCATTCACTTTACCTTCCGCACCTTTGCCAGGAATGGAATTAAACTCTTTTAAATCATGTTTATCTTCGCCTGTCCCTTCGGGAGATGATTTAACTATCCCCTGAGCGATTGGATGCTCAGATTCAGATTCAAGTGAAGCTGCATATTTTAATATTTCTTTTTCATCATATTCGTTATTGAAAGATATTGTTTCAGTCACACCGAATTCACCTTTTGTTAAAGTCCCAGTCTTATCAAAAATAATTGCCTGAATATTCCTTGCCTGTTCAAATGCGTTTCTATTTCTTATTAGCAAACCACTTTTTGCAGAAAGTGCTGTTGAAACTGCTACCACAAGAGGAACCGCCAGCCCGAGAGCATGCGGACAAGCAATTACCATTACCGTTACAGTTCTGGCTAATGCAAAGTTGAAACTTTGTCCGGTAAACATAAGCCATACAAACATTGTTAGTGCACCGGCAGTAATAGCAATAATAGTTAACCAGAAGGCAGCTCTGTTAGCAAGGTTCTGAGTTTTGGATTTACTTTCCTGTGCTTCTTTAACCAACTTTACAATTTGGGAAAGAAAAGTTTCATCACCCGTTTTTTCAACTTCAATTTTGATTGAACCTTCAGCGTTTATTGATCCGCCGATTACATCATCTCCCTCACCTTTTGAAACAGGTTTTGATTCACCTGTAATCATTGCTTCATTAATGGATGTTTTGCCCTCAAAGATTTTTCCATCAGTTGGAATTTTTTCCCCGGGTTTAATTAATAGTTTATCCTTGTGCTTAAGCTCGGAAACATGGACATCGGCAACATTTCCAGCATCATCAATTTTGTGAGCCTCATCCGGCATAAGTTTGGCAAGTTCTTCAAGCGCTTTTGAAGCACCCATTACTGATTTCATTTCTATCCAGTGACCGAGAAGCATTATATCAATCAGCGTTGCAAGTTCCCAGAAAAAGACTTCACCTTTAACACCAAATACAACAGCACTGCTGTAGAAATAAGCAACCGAAATTGCGAGTGCGATTAATGTCATCATTCCCGGCTGCTTGTTTTTCAATTCATCAAATAAACCTTTTAAGAAAGGATAGCCGCCATAAAAAAAGACGAAAGATGAAAGCGCAAACAAAGCATAGATATCACCATTGAAACGCATAGTTTCTTTAAGACCGAGAAAATGCTGAATCATAGGTGAGAGAATAAGAATCGGGATTGTAACAACAATTGAAATCCAAAACCGTTTTTTGAATCCTTCAATCGTATGTCCCTCATGTTCAGAACGACTGTGTCCGCTGTGATCATTCTTTTTGTGATTCATCTTTTCATGAGAATTTTGATCAGCATGTTTTGAATGATCCATTTCTGAATGATTATGGTGTTCCATATTATGAGAGCTATGATGATGATTTTGATGTTCGTCTTTCATATAAAACTCTTCTTTTATTTTTTAAATTTTTCTACAGCTAAAATAATTTATTGGGATATCTATTCTGTTATATTTAAATGAAAATCTTTTATAATATTTTCAGAAGGATTGATTTCAATCCTTCTGAAAGCTAGGAGATAACCCATTTTTATTTTCTAACTATAGAAGCCATGATATTTTTCGTTTGGTGAGATTCGTGCACTTATTTTTTCATAGTCTTAGTGGAATCCATTTTCATTTTGTTTTCCATCATATCGTGTTTCATCATTCCATCTTTCATCATACCCTTATCTTTCATCATCTTCATCATAGTTTTGTGCATTTCAGGGTTATCCATCATTGTTTTGCACATTTGCATCATACCTTCGCTATCATTCTTGCACTTAGTCATCATCATATTCATCATCTGCATTCTCATAGTGCTGTCTGCAGCAATTTTATCCATACATTTCTGCATATCATCCTGCATCATCATCTTACTTTCTTTCATTTTGGTTGGTTTTTCCTGAGCATTGGTCACCATTCCAGCCATTAGAAAAACTGTAAGTATCGATATTATTATGAAATTTTGTTTTAACATTTGATCACCTTTTTATTTTAGTTCGTAAAAAAATTATTACTTTAAGATTCGTTTTGAACATGTTGAAATTTTCTTAATGACAGCATTCCGTTTAATTTAAAACTAAGGTTAGAAAGCTTAGTCCCAAGATTAAAATCTCATTGAACATTTTCTCTTTGCATTTTCTGCAACCTCCTTTCTGTATTTTTAATACACATATATGCGAAGTACATATTGTCGATTTGTAATCCACCTGTTAGATAATGACGAAACCATTTCTCTCTTCATCTTTCCTCACTCTATATCTGGTTGAAAGACTAACCACCAAGAAAAATCCTCATACCCGTTAACCGGCACCTGATTGCAATACTTCCGATAACACTTACTGCATTACCACAATTAAAGAATGCGATAAAAAATTAAATAAACAAAGCAATTTTCATTTGTAAAATATTTTCACGCTCTACCCAATTCGAACAGTTACTGCAATGATTTAAGATATTCCATCAAATCATGCAAATCCTCATCGCTCATTTTCCAGCGTGGCATATCTTCTTTAAGTTTATCACCATCGAAATGTTTACCACCTTCAACGGCATTGCGAAAAGTTTCAAAATTATACTCAACATTTTCACCACGTTTTTCCATATCCATTTGTCCCTCATGATGTTCACCAGATAATGCAGACCACCGAATATCCGGTGCATCCATAGTTTCCATATTCATATTATGCTTTCCTCCTCGTGCGTCGGTACCATGACAGGATACACAAGCCAGGTTTCCTCCCATCATCATCATACCTTTTGCAGGACCACCTTTATAAGAAATTGATGTGCCGCGTTCGCTTGTTGCGGTAAAGTAAATGCGCTTCCCATTGGAATCAAATGAACCGACTCCCCAGTTCGTTCCATTTCTCTTTTCTTGATCGGTTTGAGAATTACAGCCTATCAAAAGCAGTGTGATTCCCAACCCTAAAATTATTTTTAACTTCAAATACATAATTCAGGTCTCCTGTTGTTTAATGTAAAGTTTCATTTAAAAAATTTTATTTTCATTCGTTTAGAAATAGTCAAAACTAAAAAAACGATTTTCTCTATCCCTTATTAGAATGCAATTCCAAAAGTTGCAAGCATCTGGGTATCATATTCCCGAACATTGCTGATTGGAAACTGCACTCCAATGCCCCAATCTATTTCATCTGCCACCTTGAATTTCAAACCTGCA
>JAVHOU010000029.1:0-5913 GCA_036170275.1 Ignavibacteriaceae bacterium | reverse complement strand
CTATCAACTATTGTTGAGGGTCTAATATTATGCGAAGTGTATCTGAAGATTATTTGGTTGTGATTTTTACCGTTAATTTTAACTTAAATTGTTTTAGTTGCAATTTTTTTATGAATATCATTTAATAAAAACTTATATATCAGAAAATAAAAAAGGACTCTTTCGAGTCCATAATTGTAGGATGTGGAATATTAATTGGAAGTCTACCTTACTATCAAAGCCAATCCTCTAATAACCGAAGCTAATCTTATCGCATCAAAAATTCTTGCATCACTTGAGCCAAGTTTTCTAACTGATTCTTCGTGTGAGTTTACGCAGCTTTCACATCCATTAACAGCAGAGACAGCAAGACTCATCAACTCAAATAATTCTTTATCAAGAACTGGATTCATCATCACATTCATTTTAATTCCTGCAGGCATTGTTTGATATGCCGGATTAGTTTCCTTTGTAAAATGTCTGAATCTATAAAACACATTGTTACTTGCAAGCATTGAAGCACAAGCAATCGTTTCAGCAAGTTCCGCATTTGTTGCTTCAAGTTCTTTAGCTTTATCAGTAAAAGATTTTACAAGTACATCATTCTTTTCATTTACAGCAATTGAAAGTGCAAGTAAGTAAGACTCTTTTGGCTGTAAGTTAATTGAACTTAAAACATTTTTAACATTTACACGAAGATCACGCAAATATTTTGTTTCACCTTCACTCATCGTCTCCAGTGTTGTGAAGTTTGCATTTTCATCTAACCCAAGATCTTTTAGAAAATCAATTTTTGTTTCTGTTAGTGCCATTATATATCCATAATTTTCGTAGCTCAGACTTCAGTCTGAGATTGTTATTAAAAACGATTACCTTAAAAAACAGCAAGGCTCAGACTGAAGTCTGAGCTACGCTGGAGAACTTATTATACGTGAATTGTTTCTTTACCTTTTTCCCAGTTGCAAGGACAAAGCTCATCTGTTTGAAGCGCATCAAGCACTCTTAAAACTTCATTAACATTTCTTCCAACATCTAAATCATTTGCACATGCCCAGCGTACAATTCCTAGTGGATCAACAATGTAAGTAACTCTGTATGCAATTTTTTCATCATCTGTAAGTATTCCAAGTGATTCTGCAAGAGATTTTGAAGTATCAGCAATTAAAGGAAATTTTAAATCCTTTAAATCTTTATGATCATGTCTCCAAGCAAGATGTACATATTCGCTATCTGTCGATGCACCATAAAGTACAGCATCACGATCACGAAACTGACCACTTTGTTTGTTGAACTCTGCAATTTCAGTCGGGCAAACAAAAGTAAAATCTTTTGGATACCAGAACATTACCATCCACTTGCCAGCTTTAATATGATCTTCTGAACTAACAATTGGGAAATCCTTTGGTTTTTCTAATGAATTAACCGACTTCTTTTTGAAATCAGGAAATTTTTGACCTAATCCTAACATAATATTTCTCCATTTTTTTATATTGTTTAAATTATTATGAGCAAAGTTAAGCTCTTGATCATTATACATCAAATAGATAATTATTATAACCTTATAGTTAAAGTTTATGATGATTAAAATCTTGGATTTTAAGTATCTTTGGTAAGAAAGTTATGACAATTACACAACTTGAATATATCGTTGCCGTCAATACTTACAAGAATTTTTCTGTAGCCGCAAATCATTGTTTTGTTACGCAGCCAACTTTAAGTATGCAGATTCAAAAACTGGAAGATGAACTTGGAGTATTACTTTTTGATCGAAGTAAAAATCCTATTTCTACGACTGATGTTGGTGAAAAGCTTATCAGGCAAGCAAAAGTAATTTTACAGGAACGTGATCGGCTTCAGAATATTATTGAAAATGAAAAAGGAGAATTCACAGGTATTTTAAGAGTCGGAATTATTCCAACCATTGCACCGTTTTTATTACCGCTATTCTTAAAATCATTTGTAACTGATTACCCCAAGGTAGAATTGATTTTGGATGAGCTTACTACCGAAGAAATAATTACGGGCTTAAATAAATCCACTTTAGATTTTGGAATATTAGCTTTACCCATACACGATGCGGGCATAATTGAAGAGTCGCTTTACTATGAACCATTTGTGGGATTCATTCCAGAAAATCATAAATTATTTTCCAAAACTAAACTTGATATTGATGATCTAAACTCTAATGATTTACTTTTACTAAAAGAAGGGCATTGTTTACGCGAGCATACTTTGAAAATTTGTAAGTCTTCAGAAAAAGAATGGCGCGCTGATCACAATAAAATACTTTTTGAGTTTGGAAGTCTTGATACTCTAATTAATCTTGTTCAGCAAAATTTTGGAATGACATTACTTCCATATCTTGCAATAAGATATATGAAGGATGAAGCAAAACTAAAATTAGTGCGTGAGTTTAATGCGCCTGTTCCAAAAAGAGAAATTGGTATTGTGTACAGCAAAACATTTGTAAAGACACATCTTGTTAAGGCGTTAAAAGAAAAAATAATTTCATCTATTCCCTAAGAATTAAAAGAAAAAAAGGAAGGGTTGATAATTCATTAATATGTTTACAATAAAAAGAAAAATAAATTTTTTTGATTGCGATCCTGCAGGAATAATTTTTTACTCAAGGATATTTGAATTCTGCCACTCAGCTTATGAACAAATGATATCCAGTTTTAATCTTAAAGAAAATTACTGGATAAATGATGATTATGTTGTTCCTATTATTCATTCCGAAAGTGAGTATGTTAAACCAATAAAATATGGAGATGAAATAACTGTAAATGTTCAAGTTTCTCAGTTAAGAAACTCATCATTTGAATTGACTTACATTATCAAACGAGAAAAAACTTTATGCTGCCATGCAAAAACTGTTCACGTTTTTGTGGATAAAAAAAGCTGGAAGAAAAAAGAAATGTTTGAAGATTTGGCTGAAGGATTGAAAGCACATAGAAGTTAAAACATTTTTCTAATTTTTTCACGTTCCAATTTTCCTAAACTCGTTCTTGGCAATTCATCAATAAAGAAAAACTGTTTAGGAATTTTGTATCCAGCTAGTTTTTGTTTAAGATTTTCTTTAATCATTTTTTCATTAGTAGAAATATCTTTAGCTACAATAGCACATGCAACAATTTGCCCCCACGTTTTACTTTGTTTCGGAAACACACAAGCATCTTTTATGAATGGTAATTCAAGCAAAGTTTTTTCAACTTCAATTGGATTAACATTTTCTCCGCCTGAAACAATTAAATCATTTCTTCTTGCTTCAATGAACAAATATCCATCATCATCAACAAACCCTAAATCACCAGTCTGATAAAAACCATCGATCAATTTTGATTCAGTTTCATTTTTATCATCAAGATATTTAATAAATAAACTTTTTGATTTGATTAATATTTCAGATTCCCTTGATATTACAACCTCAAGATCTTTAAAATATTTTCCTGCTGATTGTGGTTTGGATTTAATTTCATTAGCAGATATTGCTGTAATCATTGATGCTGTTTCCGAAGAACCGTAAACACGGAATGGTTTCCATCCAAGTTTATCAGCTTCAAACATCAAACTATCATCTACAAAGCCGCCACCTATTAAAGATACTCTTAGTGATTCATCTGGTTTTACTTTTTGATTTATTAATCTTTCTAATTGAGTTGAAACGAGGGAAAGATGAGTTGGTTTTTGTTTTATAGTCGCATCAGCTAAATGATTTGTTTGTAGTGATTCAGGAATTATAATTGAACATCCGTAAAAAAGAGAACGACAAATAATTTGGAATCCACCAATATGATAAAAGGGAAGTGAAGCAAGCCAGCGATCATTTTCTTTATGATCTAAAATCTTATTGCCATTTTTAATACTGTTAGTTAAAGAAGAAAATGTATGAACAACTCCTTTTGGTCTTCCTGTTGAGCCAGATGTGAATAATACAACTGCTTCATCATCTAACGAGGGACGTTTAGATTGCTCTATTTTCTGAGAAATGGACTTGAGTGCATTAAAAGAAACTACTTTTACTTTTTCTAAAATAATGTTGTTTGAGGATTCTAAATCTGTAATTAAAAACTTAAAATCATATTCATCAATAATTGATTGGATTTCAGCAGCAAGTAGTTTTGTATTTAATGGCACCGGAATGACTCCCAAATTCCAAAGTGCAATTACAGATTCAATAAATCCTAGTTGATCTTCAATCAGTAACGGAACATAATAGTTTTTTTTTATCCCTTTTTCTAAAAATGAAGATGAAAGTTTATTGGCTTTAGTAAATAAATCTTGATATGAAAATGAAGTATCAGATTTGATTATTGCCGTAAGATTATTTCTATCGGAAAAATTAAATAAGCTATTTGTGGATTTAGAAATCATTTTACAAAATCATCTTTGTGATTTTTATAAAATAATTCCGATAGAAAGAAGCAATCCATACAGAGCAGAAAATTTTGCAGAAAGTTCTAAAGTTTTATTCAGTTGTGTTCCTGTAAAAGCATAAATCATTTTTACCAAAGTAATTGCAAGCGGCAAAGTTAGGTAAGGAAGAAATACCCAAAAGCTAAAATCATATTTGAAGTGCAGAAGAAACGGAACGAAAAATGAAACGAGAATAAAAAAAACATATTCATATCTTGAGAATTCTCTTCCGAGCAAAACGGCAATAGTAATTTTGCCTGCGGTCTTATCTTCTTCAATATCACGATAGTTGTTAACAATTAAAATATTTGTAATCAAAGCTCCCACAGGAAGTGAAATAAGAAATGCAAGCCAGGTAAAATGTTGCGCGTGCAAATAGTAAGTTCCAACCGTTCCAACAATTCCAAAAAAGATAAAGACAAACAAATCACCAAGACCATTATAAGCCAATGGAAATGGTCCAGCAGTGTAAGCTAATCCAGCAAGGATCGAAAAAATTCCTATCCAAAGAATCATTAATCCAACAGAATAAACGAGATATAAACCCAAAAGAAATGCTGTAAAGAAAATTAAAAATATTCCCCATTCCATTTCTTTTACTGTTATCAAACCGGAAGCTAAAACTCTTAAAGGACCTTTCCTTTCTTTTGTGTCGGAGCCTTTTAAATGATCATAAAGATCATTCGTAAAATTTGTTCCGATTTGAATTAAAGCAGAGCAGAATAGTGCGATGATTGAATAGACTGGGAAAAATATTCCTTGATAAATTGCTAAAGCCGAACCTACCATAACCGGAACTAACGCTGCGGGAAGTGTTCGCGGTCTGCTTGCTAGAATCCAACTTTGAAGTTTGGGAATATTTTCTTTCGGAGTGGTCATAATTAAAGATTCATTAAAAATATTTATTTATTTAACCTCTCCCTCAGTCCCTCTCCTTAGTAAGGAGAGGGAAGCAGGGTGAGGTTTTACGGCAATTTAGGAAACTTTTTAAAATTTGGTTTACGTTTTTCGTTATATGCTTTTTTGCCTTCTTGTGCTTCTTCGCTCATATAATAAAGTAAGGTTGCGTTACCTGCAAGTTCCTGAATTCCTGCTTGTCCATCAAGTTCGGCATTGAATGCAGATTTTAAAACACGAATTGCCATTGGGCTGTGCTGCAAAATTTCCTTTGCCCATTGAACACCTTCTTCTTCAAGTTTATCAATCGGGACAACTTTATTTACTAAACCCATCTCCAGAGCTTCTTGTGCGTTATATTGTCTGCACAAGTACCAGATTTCGCGGGCTTTCTTTTGTCCAACCATTCTTGCAAGATAACTCGAACCGAAACCTCCATCGAAGCTGCCAACTTTTGGTCCTGTTTGTCCAAAGATTGCGTTATCAGCCGCGATAGTTAAATCACAAATTACGTGGAGAACATGACCACCGCCAATTGCATATCCGGCAACAAGAGCAATTACAACTTTTGGAATACTGCGAATTAGTTTTTGTAGATCTAAAACATTTAATCTTGGTACT
>JAVHOU010000028.1:0-24490 GCA_036170275.1 Ignavibacteriaceae bacterium | reverse complement strand
AACCTACAACCTTCGGGTTATGAGCCCGACGAGCTACCAATTGCTCCACCCCGCGATGTAAATATTATAATTAAATAAAAAATTGTCTTTGATTTAAGAATAAGGATTAACGAATGATGATTTTAACTTCTTACTTCTAAAATCGTTATTCCTTGTTCTGAGTTCAAAAAGAAATTAGTTTAATTGCATCAACTGTCTATGCTGTTAAATTACACCCCGCAATATAAAATCTATTATTTTAGCTATAAAAGCTGTTTCAATTCCAAAATTTCGTGGGCAAATATAGTCAATCAAAAAAGTTTATCCAAATTAACTATAAACTAACCATCCGTGTTGTTAAAACTAGATGCAATTCCATCTAACGCTTGCGAGCGCACGTGAATTTCATTCAGTTTTTGGATAAGACTTAGAATAACTTTCCTTTTGTCTTCCACCAATCCCGCCATATAAGAATTTACTTCGGGAATGTTGCATTCATCCAGAATGCTTTCGTAAAATCTTACCATTGCTGTTTCTCTGCGCAAAGCTTCATTTAAAGTTGCACAGGTATTTTTACAGGCGTGCTGACATTTGATATCTAACTCAGCCATGGTTTCCTCGGATTATATTTATAAAAAAATACTGATACATTTTGCCCAATTCATATTGATGTAGATCAGATCCCAAAATGTCATTTCGAAGTAGTCCTCTGCCATAGGCATCCCTTTGGGAGACTGAGAAATCTTTCACGTATATTAGAAACAGATTTCTCCCTTCGGTCGAAATGACATCTATGATTATTCCGCAACATAATTGTTAGACAGGTTCAGCTATTTTTGCAATTTCTTTACCGCGCGTTAAAGCTTTTTCATTCATCGGAATTAGATTATGTCTTCTGGGTGGTAAAGCTTTTTTAAGTGCTTCCAAAATTGTTTCGATTTTTAGTATTGGTCTTCTTTCTAAGAATGCACCTGCCATTATCATATTTGCAACTTGCTTAGCATTAAGTACAGCAGCTTCTTCATTACCGGGAATACATAAAATTTCAATATCAGTTCTTGTTGGCGGATGAATAATTGTTGATTGTTCGTATATCAATAATCCGCCGGGTTTAACTGTTTTTTCAAATTTATCGAGTGATGGTTGATTAAGCAGAATTGCCGTATCAAATCTTGAAACTAACGGCGAGCTTATTTTTGAATTTGAAACTATTACAATACAGTTTGCAGTACCGCCGCGCATTTCAGGTCCGTATGAAGGCATCCAGCTTACTTCTTTATCTTCAATCATTCCTGCGTAAGCAATAAGTTTACCCATCGAAAGTACGCCTTGCCCTCCGAAGCCTGCAATAATTATTTCATGTTCTTTTGTTGTCATTTTAAAAATCCTTTTTCTTAAAATTCACATTTAATTTTGAGGAACTTTTAAATCTCCAAGTGGATAAACCGGAAACATTTTTTCCTCAAGATACTTTACTGTTTCAACTGGAGTCATCTTCCAGCCTGATGGACAGTTGGAAACAACTTCAATAAAACAAGTTCCCTTACCCTGTTTTTGATATTCAAATGATTTTATCAAAGCCTTCTTTAATTTTCTAACGGCGTTAGGATTATGAACAGCTTGTCTTGTTACATAATAAGCTCCCGGCAGCAAGCAAAGCATATCAGCAATCTTAATTGGATTACCAACTTGTGCAGCATCTCTTCCATAAGGAGTAGTTGAAGTAACCTGTCCGAGCAAACTTGTTGGAGCCATCTGCCCGCCAGTCATTCCATAAATTCCGTTGTTAATAAATACCATAAGAATTTTTTCGCCGCGGTTTACGGTGTGGATTGTTTCAGCAGTACCAATTGCGGCAAGATCACCATCACCTTGATATGAAAAAACAAGCTTATCTGGGAGTACCCTTTTTATTCCTGTTGCCACTGCACTTGCTCTTCCATGTGCCGCTTCCTGCATATCGATATTCATATAATGATAAGCAAATACAGAGCAACCAACAGGAGCCACCCCAATTGTTTCTTCCTGTATTCCAAGTTCATCAACAACTTCCATTAAAACTTTGTGAACAACACTGTGTCCGCAGCCAGGGCAGTAGTGGAATGGAACATCAGTTAGTGTATCGGGTCTGCAGTAAACTTGCTCGTAGTTTTCTTGCACACCAAGATTATCTTCATCTTCTAAATATAATTTTTCGTTCATTTAACTCACCTCTTATAAAGCTCATTTTATTTAATTAATATCATTTTTTTTGTTGAGTTGAAATCACCTGCACTTATTCTATAGAAGTAAACCCCATTTGCAAGATGACTTGCATCAAAATTTACTTCATACTGTCCTTTATCATGTTCTTTATTAACTAATGTTTCTACTTCACGACCTGTCATATCGTATACTTTCAAAGTGACATACGAAGGATTGATTATTCGAAATCTGATTATTGTAGATGGATTAAAAGGGTTGGGATAATTGTCAATGGAATTTTCTAATATCTCCGCATCTTCCCTAACAAAATCATTACTAATTTTTGCTTCTATTTGCTGCTTGCCGAAGACAGTTTCAAAAGCCGGATTTGAATATGTTTGATCAAAGGAGAAATATCCTCTTACATCGTACATTAATAGGTCGTTTGTATAATTGCTGGTATAAACATAAGATTCATCAACAAAAATATTAATACCCCGGTTTACTGTTCCAATTACTATCTCTGGACCCATTACACCATTATGTTTAACTTTTCTGATAATTTGATAATGTGTTACATTTAGGTTAGGGTTATCAGTCCAATTTAAAGTAATGTGATCGGGGTTTCTACCGCCAACAGTTCCACTAAAATAAAGGTTCCTGTTTAAGTTACTCGATCTTCCTATAAAATTTGCTATATATGTTGTGGTAGCAGTAGGATAGAAAGTAGCACTTCTGTTTTGGTCCCCATTACTCCATTGAGAAAAAGTATAATCTATCGAATTAAAAGTATGGTCTAAGGCAGTTGCTGTGATTGAGTTACCAGAAGCAACTGTAAAACTGGCTGTGGGTGATGTTAATTGATTATTATTAACTATGATATTTCCGATATTTCCCACACAAGAAAAATTATTTTGAAAATAAACCTCGTGTAATAAATTGCATTCTTTAGCAAACCAATAAAGCAAGCCTGCTGTTGCACGGATCATTTGAGGTATCATTTTATTACTGATATTTTCTATTGGCAAAGTTTCAGCCATTTCAATTGGATTGCCATAATTTGATACGTTTAGTGTATTTAAATAAGTTATTTCTTCAGGTAGAGAATTGCCAGCGAAAACATCATTCCTTTGATGCATGTGAGGTCCATTTGATGCAAAGTGATTTGCTTGTTGTTGCATTGTGTACATTAAAAAATGAATAGGGTTTGCACAAATCAGCGGATCGAGAATATCTTGATTGATATTGTACACCATATCAGCCGTCCAACCAATATCTCCAAAATTATTCTCAAAATTATCAATCCTTAAATCTGAGTTATCTCCATGAGGGTCTACGTTTGCATGTGCAGGTACACCCATATCTTGCAGTAAATGACACATTCTTCCAAGAATCTCCCAACAAATATTATCCTTAAATTGTGTATAAGTTTGTGGATTCAAACCATAATAATGATCGGCTGTAAAAACAGGGAGATTCGGATAGTTTGAAACGGACCCGTCCCCCCATTCAATCTTTGAAACACGTAATACTTTAGTATTAAAATATGTTGGAAGATAACCATATCTGAAATTAACCCACGCCCATTGTGCGGCACAAGGGACACCATTTCCGTTGGGAAAGTCTCTAATCATGATCTGAATTCGTAGATCAAAATCACCATTTGCATAATGCTTAATTTTTTGATATGCATTAGGGACTGTTACTTGCCATACATTGTGGGTAGGCCAAATATAAAAGGATCCATTCATATTTGTTGCAGATTCATCTCCAGCATCTGCATCCCAAAAATGTGTTATACTTATCCAACCATCGTTATTATCATTCCCAAGCGCCCAACCAAGAGCTTGTATTAAATTAGCAGTAAATCCAGATATCGCAGGTGGTTTATTGAGTGAATAGTGGTAAACCACATCTTCAACATCCTCTCTCCAAGCACCCGTAGTAAGAAATCCCTGTTCCAAAGGATTTATACCTATGTTTGAATAATCTCCTATTTTATTGCTCATTATTGGAATTGGGTTATTGCCTAGCCACATTTTTAGAAGTTTATACCCCTCAATAACTAATCTTTGATGTACGTGTTGTCTGTTTGCAAAAGATAAATTTTGTAATATTAAAATACTTAAAAGAACAAATACAATTTTTTTCATAAAAACTCCCTTGTTTTAGAAATTAATATTAAAACCTATTTTCAGACTGGGCACGAATAAAGGTCGGGCACCATTTGCAACACTAGTTATAAATCCAACTGACCAAATAAAATTTATCGCATTAAGTTTACTTTCGTTCCCAATGTTAAAGTCAAAAGCGGCACCTTTAATTAAATTTGATTCAGTAAATTGAACAGAACTACTTGTATATGTAGTTAATTCTAAATTAATATTATTAAAATATTTCAATGATAAATATCTTGACAATTTTAATCCAAAACCTGCGCCATATCGGAACCCTTTTGCTATCCAGCAACCTCCGTATTTTATTCCTATTGCATAATCTTCATTTATCTGTAAACCCACCCCTAAGCTGACTACTTCTGCCAAACCAAAAGATAGATATGCATATCCGTTTCTATAGTTCCTTTGGGATGATTCATCATCATTATTAATATAGGTATACTTTTCACTGTGTATTCCTAATAATAGTTTTTCTCTTGAATTAAAATCAGATTCTGTCTGTGTTTTTTTTACTAATAAATACGATTTTTGGGCGAACAAATTGCTATGTAAACAAATTGTTAATAATAGGATGGTTATAAGAAATTTCATTTAACACTCAAATATTAATTTATGATGGTATTATAAAAAACATATATAAATGAACTTTTATTTTTCGTTCATTTCATTATCTCCTCAACATTGACTGCGTTTTGTGATTCATGTATCGATTCAATCTTATGAAGAATATCTTCAGGAGATAAAATCATTCCGCCCATTCTACCGATAAAGTGAACAGGAACTTTCCCTTCAACAGCAAGTCGAACATCTTCAACCATTTGTCCCGCATTCATTTCAACAGTTAACATAAACTCAACCTGATTTGCTAATTCTTTCAATCTCGCATAAGGATATGGATAAACAGTTATCGGTCTAAGCAATCCAACTTTAATTCCTTTTTCTCTTGCAAGATCGACTGTCTTCTGGCAGATGCGTGATGATAATCCAAATGCAACTAAAAGTATTTCTGCATCTTCGGTCTGGATTTCTTCATATCTAACTTCACTCTGCATTGCTTTGTACTTTTCCTGCAAACGTAAATTTACTTGTTCCATTTCTTCGGGTTGGATAAACAGTGAAGTAATAATGTTGTGTTCTCTGTTTTTTGTTTTGCCCGTTGTTGCCCATGGTTTAGAAAGTTTTGGCAAAGATCCTTCTTCGGGAAGAATCACTTTTTCCATCATCTGACCAAGCGCACCATCTGAAAGTATCATTGCCGGGTTACGATATTTTTCTGCTAATCTAAATGCATCAAAAACAAAATCTGCCATTTCCTGAACAGATGACGGAGCTAAAACAATAAGGTGATAATCACCATGACCACCTCCCTTTGTAGCCTGAAAATAATCACCTTGAGAAGGCTGGATGGTTCCTAATCCGGGACCACCACGAACTACATTAACAACTAAGCAAGGAAGCTGCGCGGATGCGATGTAGGAAATTCCTTCCTGCATTAAACTTATTCCCGGTGATGAAGATGAAGTCATCACTCTTGCGCCGGCACCTGCGGCACCGTAAACCATATTGATTGAAGCGACTTCGCTTTCTGCCTGCAAAACTAATCCGTGCCTATTGGGAATTTCTCTTTCAAGATATTCCAACACTTCTGATTGCGGAGTAATTGGATAACCAAAGTATGCATCTATGTCAGCTCGAATTGCAGCTTCGGCAAGTGCTTCGTTACCTTTCATTAATTTAGCTTCACCGGTTCGTTTTATTTTATTTTCCATAAAAATCCTTTTCTGATTTATTAAACTTTAGCCTGAATCTTTTTTGCAGGCTTTGGTTCGCGATAAACTGTTATTGCTGCTTCGGGACAAACAAGCGCACAGTTAACACAACCTGTACATTTGTCATTAATCAGTTCAACAAAACGGTACCCCTTGTCATTAAAACTTGCGGATAGTGCAAGGCCATCCTGTGGACAAGCAACGATGCAAAGCTCGCAGCCCTTACAAATTTTGCCGTCTATTATTACTGTTCCTTTTATCATTTCTGTCTCTTTTGGATATGAGAATATTTTTAATTAAAACCAAAATCTCAATCTTAGTGCCATTGACTTATGTTAATTAAAACGAATAAAAGATGATTTTTACTAACGAATTATCACATTTAGGAAGGCTAAAAGAAGGGCTATTCCTATTTGTGAGAAGGTTTTGACAGTTAGCAATTATTGAAGGATTTGCAGTGAATCAGTCGTCCACGGTGTGACTGTGACTTCCCAACAGATCCATCTGTCACACTGAGAGAAGTCGAAGTGTGACATTGCTTACACTATGGACAAAGGTAATCTATCGACTTCGCCCAGGATGACAATGGATGAGAAGCTATTAAACTTCTCCGCGCCAGTTTTGATTATGAGATTTAAATCTTTCGATAATCAAATTATTAAGTTCAGAATTCAGCGGACCTTGCTCAATAATTTTTATATTAGATTTTAGATGTTCAAGATTTGTTGTTCCAACAATTGCTGTATCAACTCCATTTACAAAAGCTGTAAAACGTAAAAAGGTATCCAGCCAATTTATTTGTTCGGGTAAATTCATAGTCTTCCATCGATGCCAATATTCTTCGCAGTAATTTCCAACAGGTCTCTCAGAAAATCTCCACGGTGCATTTGCAATCGGGCGTTTTGCAATAACTCCCATTCCTTTTTCTTTTGCTTGTTTGATAGAACCATAAAGATCAATCTGATCACAAATGTTTATTGATGTTTGTATGCTGCCGAATAAATTTGAATCCACGGCAAACTTTAATTCTTC
This sequence comes from Ignavibacteriaceae bacterium, assembly GCA_036170275.1. Classification (GTDB taxonomy): domain Bacteria; phylum Bacteroidota; class Ignavibacteria; order Ignavibacteriales; family Ignavibacteriaceae; genus IGN3. The sequence goes on along the minus strand of JAVHOU010000028.1, from coordinate 17,349 downwards.
GTTCTCCCCAGAGTAAGCGGCTACTCTAACTTTTCCTTGCTCAATAGTTTTATGTAATGCTTCAATTACTTCTCCGCGCTTTAAAGTTTTTAAATCGCAAGAATGAAGATGAACAATGTCTATGTAATCGGTTTTCATTAATCTTAAAGCGTTATCCACTCCCGCAAGAATTATATCATAACTCCAATCAGCATAACCTTCTATGGTATATCCAACTTTTGTGGAAAGAATAAATTCTTTTCTTCTGTAGGAAATATACTTACCTATTCGTTCTTCACTTGCGTAATATCCGCGAGCGGTATCTATAAGATTAATTCCAAGATCTAAAACTGTATTAAGAATTTTATCAGAATCTTTTTCGGATACTGCGTAATCACCAATTTCTCCGGCACCAAAACCAAGTGCTGAAACTTTTAATCCTGTATTTCCAAAGTTTCTGTATATCATATAAATACTTTTAAATTCTAACTGTCACACTGAGCGCAGTCGAAGTGTGACCTTCTCATAATAATTGGTAAGTAATCCTTCGTCTTCGCTCAGGTTGACAAATGGAAAGTTATTCATTTGAAAAAGATTGTTCAGTTGATTGGTCAAGCTCATCAATAATTTTTTCTGCCTGAAGAACATCTGAACAAGGGACCATTAATTTAAATTCATTAATTATATGTCCGCTTGGATCTCCGGAAGCTTTAAATAACGTATAATCTGGTCCGCCCAAACTTATTGGTGAAGCTTTACGTGAGTAGACAAAAGGATGAAGATTATTTTCTTCCAACACGGATTTGTAAAAATTTACTTGCTGCTCATCAGAAGAACCAAACACACGTGCCATTCCTTCATATATTTCATAATTAGAATGTTGGTTGCATAAAAAGATACTGTTAACACGCAGTCCACATTTTTTACAATAAGCCTGATGACAAATAGCACAAACACCTTTTGCATCATCATCGGGATGAATAAAGCAACTTACATTATCAATAAAAATTGTTCCACATTTAGTACAAAACTCTGCATCATTAGATGCTTCTGTTCCGCAGAAATCACACAAAAGTTTTTCCGGCATTGTTCCTCCTAATTGCTGGATTCTGGATACTTGATACTGGATTGAAAATCTGAATCTCCTTTTACCAGAATCGAGAATCCTGGATCAAGTATCTTTAAAAATTTATAATAAAGAAATATTACTCAACTGAAAGTCCGCCTCTGTTGTCCCTAGTCATTCTAGAGTAAAGAGAAAGATTCGGATCAAATAAAAACTTTAACCAAAGCTTTGTCCACGATTTATGATAAACTAGATTATCATAAAACTCTGGTGCTGTTGCTTTTACTTTAGGAAGATTGCTCCAGGGAACTGATGGAAAATCATGATGTTCATTATGATACCCAACATTTAAAGCAACTATATTAATTGGTCCATAGTAACTATAAGTTTCCTGCGGCGGTGCAATAAGAAAATGTTCCTGTATCCATCTTGCACCAAGCGGATGAAATCCGATCGAGAAGAAAAAAGAAAAAACAAGATAGAGAAATGAATTCCAGCCAAAGAAAATTATTACAAGTGCATCAATTCCAAAGACGACAATCCAATTAATAATTGTCCAAAAATTTAAAAACCGAATTTCTTTTAATCTTGGAGTTCTAACGGCTTGAAAAACAGGAAACAAAATCTCCCACAATGCTTTCCCTAAAAAAGAATTACCAATTATTTTTGCTTCCCATTTACTCGCAAGATCAGCATCAAGATAATAATCGCCTTGAAACGAATGATGCTTTAAATGATAACTTCTGAACGAAACAGAACTTGGAAGAACATTTGGAATATCTGCAAGAATTCCAGAGATATAATTCATAGGTCTGTTTTTAAAGATAAGATTATGCGCTGCTTCGTGAATCAAAACATAGCAAGCATGATTTGCAAAAGCACCTACAAGAAAAGCAACAATAAGCGCCAGCCACCAGGATTGCGATGAAAGGAAGTATGCTATTGTGAGCTGTAGTCCCACAGCAAAAAGAATAATTAAAAAGCTATAAGGATTTCTTCCGATTTGTTCTCGCACTTCAGGATGTGCTTTTAGAATTGCACGCGTTCTCTCTTTATGCGGTTCAGGTGTATTTGAAAACTGAAATTCTTTTTTTATGGAAGTCATTTTAAATTGCCTTAAATTATTTAACACTTCTATAAATGAAAATTACAATAATATTTTTTAAAAAGAGAAATGGCAGTTTATTTATTTGGCTGTCACGATCGTACTGTTGTATTAAGTTAAAGTCACGAAATGTTAGGTGACTTAAGGTTAAATAAAATGCAGGCCCAAGCTACAGCATCCGAATCAAAATGCAACTTAAAAGTTGCGGCTACTTTTTTATAAAAGGCAAAGTAATTTTAACGCACGTTCCGGGATATTTGGTTGTAGAAAGATGCGATGGGCTTTGAACATTTATTGTTCCGCCGTGTCTTTTTACAATTTGTTTTACTACTGATAAGCCCAAACCAGATCCCTCAATTCCGCCATGTTTAGTATTGCTTGCTCTAAAAAAGTCATTAAATATTTTATCAATATCTGCTTTAGGAATTCCGACTCCGTTGTCACAAACTTTTATTATTAAATTGTCTTTATCTTCATCAACCGCTATCTCAACAATACCATCCATATGATTATACTTTATTGCATTGCTTATAATATTAGATAATGCAATTTGAATTAACAGCGAGTCACCTTCGATAACTCTTTTTTCTTTTCTATTATGTTTAATTGAAATCTTAACACCTTTCGCATCAGCATTTACTTTTGCACTTTTAATTGTCCGTGCTAATATTGATGTAATATCGACTTCTTCCTTCACAAAAGAATCTTCCATACGAAGTTTTGAAATTTTCAATACGTTGTTAATCAACTCAATTGCTTCATCAGATCTTCTTCTTGCCCGTATAAGTTTTTCTTCAACAACTTCATCTAACGGACCAAGAAACTTTTGAAGTACTAAATCCAAATAAGAATGCACGGCAGCAAGTGGAGTTTTTATTTCGTGTACAATTCCTGAAATATATTTTTGTTTTTCTTTTTCTGCAGCATTTATTTTTTCTATTGATTCCAGCAACTGCTGTTCACGTCTATAAAGCTGATTAGCTATTCTGTTAGCAATTAAAACAACCATAAAAATCATAAAGCCAAAACTTGTATTTATAGCTAACACATAATTAAAATTCTGATGTAGTGGTGATGGAAGAAATCCAATTATATAATTATGTGGAATTAAAGAAAAGTACTCGCCGGTTGTAATTACCCATACTGCTGCAACAACAAGAAAAGCAAATAAATAAATAACAAAGCCAGGCAGGATTAAACTTCCAATAATCATATGAAAAACAAAAAACAAAAGTAAGGGCGACTCAACACTGCCTGTAAAATAAACAATAAGCATCAATGCAATAAGATCAAAGATCATCTGTAAAACGGATAAATGAAGCGGATTAAATTTATCCGCATCATGCTTTAAGTACTGTCTGATGAAATGAAATACAAGATTGTAAATGAGGATTGATATTGTGACTATGATGATTGACTTGTGCTGTAACACCGAAAAGGAAATGCCTAAAAAGTATTCTGACAAAAACATAAAGAGAAAAAGCATTATAACCGCAGCGTAACGCAGTTTAATAAACCAGAGATTTCTTCTTCGAATTGTAAGCCAAAATTCTTCGTAGTGTTTTGCCCAAGCAGGAACAAGATTAAGCATTACATCTCTTTTTGTAGAAAGTAAAATTATAAAAGTAGTTGTTTCAAAAAATCACTTTTGTCACATTGAGCTTGTCGAAATGTGACCTACATTCAGCTTAATATTTATCATCCTTCAACTTCGCTCAGGATGACTTAGACTAATATGCAAAATTTTTGAAACAACCACATAATTAAATTAAAAAATTACGCTATATACTTTCCTCTCTTCACATAATGTGTGTGAAGAAGCTTATGTGAAATATGTCCGCAAGGTCCATCGGTTAAAAATTCATTATATATTTTAACAACGTGTCTGTTCTCGTGAGATTTTCTTATTGGTAAAGATTTATCTTCATCATAAATAGCTTTTGCTCTAAGCCTTCTTATTTCTTCAGTAGTAGGAATTGGCTGACCGCCGCCTCCAATACAACCACCGGGGCAAGCCATAAACTCAATGAAATGACATTCGCTGAATTTACCTCCAGCTTTTATATCATCCATAATTTTCTTTGCATTCGCAGTTCCATGAGCAACAGCAACTTTTAGTGTTGCACCTTTCAGCCAGTTCCAATCAGGAATAAGATGTTTAATAAGATCAGGCACTGCACCAACTTCTGTTATCGGAAGTTCAGCGTATTTAATTCCTTCAAATCCTCTTAAAGGAATTATATCTGCATTGGCAAAAATATCTTCAACGCGTTTGCCGGTTACAAATTCAACAACAGTTCTAAGCGCAGCTTCCATAACTCCTCCGGTAGCACCAAAAATTAATCCCGCACCTGATGCATCACCAAAAGGATTATCAAAATGTGATCGAGGCATTTCAGGAAGATATATTCCTGCTTCTTTAATCATCTGCGCAAGCTCGCGTGTTGTTAAACCGTAATCAACATCTTTAAATCCGGAATCAACCATCTCGGGTCTGTTACATTCAAACTTTTTAGCCGAACAAGGCATTACTGCAACTGAAACGATGTCTTTTGGATCAATGCCTTTTTTCTGTGCATAATATGTTTTTATAAGTGCCCCAAACATTTGCTGCGGTGATTTTGCTGAGCTTAGATTATCAATATACTCTGGATAAAAATGTTCGAGATATTTTACCCATCCAGGAGAGCAGGATGTAAATTGTGGTAAAGCCACTTGTTCTTTTTTAACGAGTGCGTTATACAATCTGATAATTAGTTCTGTGCCTTCTTCAAAGATTGTAAGATCTGCTGTAAAGTTTGTATCGAATACAACATCAAATCCTATTCTGTGCAACGCTGTATTCATTTCTCCGGTAAGAGAATGACCGGGATCCATTCCAAATTCTTCACAGATTGCAGCACGTGGAGATGGCGCTGTTTGAATAACAACATGTTTCTTTGGATCATCAATTGCAGCCCATATTTCATCTCTTGGATCATTTGCTCGCAGTGCACCGGTTGGACATCTGTTTATACACTGACCGCAATTTATACAAATAACTTCTGCGAGAGGCTTATCCCAGAATGTTCCTATATGTGTATTATGTCCGCGATCGATTGCTTCAAGTACACCAACTTCCTGAAGATCAATACAGGTTCTAACGCAGCGTTTGCAAAGAATACATTTATCTCTATCTCTTACTACCGAGTAAGATGAATTATCAATTTAGTACCTTGGTTTTTCAATGTGTCCAAAGTTGTAATGATCAATGCCATATTCTTTTGCAAGCGATTGAAGTTCGCAATTATTATTTCTAAAGCATGAATAACATTCGCCGCAATGTTCACTCAACAATAAATCGATTACATGTTTTCTCGCTCTTCTAACAGAACTTGATGTGGTTTTTATTTTAATCGGAGCAGTAATCGGAAAAGCACAAGATGCCTGAAGTGTTCTCATCCCTTCAACTTCAACAACACAAACACGGCAAACACCTGCTACACAAAGATCTTTATGATGGCAAAGTGTCGGGATGTGAATTTGATTTTGCTGGCATGTTTCAAGAATAGTTATACCGAATGGAACTGTAACTTTCTTTTCATTAAGTTGAATTGATATTGATCCACCAATATATTCAGGATGTTCCGGTATCGGAATAACATGTGCTTTTTGACTAACAGGTGCTCTTAGTTTCATCTTATCTTCCATTTCTTCCTCCGTTAGCACTGTTGAAAATTTCATCGTTAAAGTTTTCAAGAATAGAGATAAACGAATTTGGGCTTGATTGCCCTAATCCGCATTTAGAAGCAACCTGCATTGTTTTACCAAGTTCTTTAAGTTTATTGATATGAGCAAAGGTGTAATTTCCGCTTTCGATCATCTCAACACCTTCAAGTAGTTTTACATTTCCGATTCTGCAAGGAGTACACTGCCCGCAAGACTCATCAACAAAAAACTCCATAAAATTTTTAAGAACATGCAGCATATTTCTGCTTTCATTAAAAATCATTATAGAACCTCCAGTAGCAACATCTTCGTACGCAAGTGTTCTAGTAAACTGTGATTTTGGTATGCACACTCCGGAAGCTCCACCAATTTGCACAGCTTTGGTGTTCTTTGCACCAACAAGTTCAAGAAGTTCGGATACTTTTGTGCCCCATGGCAATTCATAAACTCCGGGTTTTTCGCAATCACCGGAAACTGAAAATAATTTTGATCCCGATGATTTATCTGTTCCAACTTTGCTGAACCACTCCCCGCCTCTTAAAACAATATGAGCAACAGCGCAAAGTGTTTCAACATTATTTACAGATGTTGGCTTGCCAAGATAGCCTGTGCTGATTGGATATGGAGGTCTATTCCTCGGTTCACCTCGATTACCTTCAAGTGATTCTATCAATGCAGTTTCTTCGCCGCATACATAAGCACCAGATCCTAGAAAAATTGATATATCAAAATTAAATCCTTCTTTACCAAGAATATTTTTACCAAGCAGATTATCTTTTCTCATTTGCTCAAGATAATCCTGCAGCGATTTTAGAAGATATTCATACTCACCCCGGAGATATAATATTCCGTGCCCTGCACCAATAGTATATCCACCAACGACCATTCCGTCAAAAACAAGCTCAGGATATTCTATCAACAGAACTCTGTCTTTAAATGTTCCGGGTTCACCTTCATCTGCATTGCATACTAAAAATTTCTCATCGGATTTTGAAGCAGCAGTTAACATCCATTTTGTAGATGTGGGAAATCCTGCGCCGCCTCTTCCTTTAAGTTTTGATTCTTTCAATTCAAATAAAATGTCTTCACGAGTCATCGTGATTATTTTTTTAATTGCATCTCCTCTTTTGTATTCAGAGAAGATTACGGGTCCGGTTCTTTTTTGTTTTGTTAATTCCATTATTGCCTCTACTTCACTTTACTTAAAAGTTCAACTGCTTTTTCAGGAGTAAGCTTTGTGTAAACCTGATCATTAATTGCCATCGCCGGTCCCATATCACATAAGCCGAGACAGTTAGCATATTCCAACGTAAATTTATTATCCTTTGTTGTTTCACCAATCTTTATTCCCAACTCACGTTCTATTGCCTGAACAACATCGGCTTTGCCATGCATATCGCAGGAAATGGTTTGGCAAATCCTTACAATGTTTCTTCCCTTTGGATTTGAATTTAGAAAAGCAAAGAATGATATAACACTATAAACTTCTACAGGATGAATGTTTAAAAGTCTTGCAACTTCCTGCTGCGCAAACTCGGAAATGTGCCGGTGCTTATCCTGAATTTCATGAAGAATCATTAATAAAGCCGAACGGTCATCGCCGTATTTTTTTATATAGCTCTCTATTTCATCGGAGAGAGCATTTTTTTCAACTACTAACATGCTCTACTCCTTTAAATGTATTGCTAATAATTTTTCTACTTTATCAATTAGTGTTTCCGGTGAAATTGGTTTTTCTACAAACTCATCCACAGGCACTAATTCACCAGCTTCAAATTCCATCCCCAAAGTTTTAGAAACGGATGTGTACATAATTATAGGTGCATCAACATTCATTTTGCGGAATTTTTGTGCAAGGAAAAATCCGTCATCCGGTTCATTCATCATTACATCTAGAATAATTAAATCCGGATTTTGATCCATAACAATTTTGTAGCCGTCATCGGGATTGTAAGCAGTTATAATGTCATATCCTTTTGATTGTAAAACCAAACTGCTTGCGTCAACAATATCAGGATCGTCGTCTATGATCGCAATTTTAGCCATTGTTTATCCCCTAAAGATAATTTAATGAATATCATGTTTTATAATTTTTCATTCATTAAACTTCATGTTAAGTGCCATATTACATAATATCAAATAATTATTTTAATTCAATTAGGATGAGAATCAATATCTATATGATTTGAATTTTCTTATTCCTAAGAACATTCTCTTCTCAAAAAAGATATGCTGTTTATCAGCTTTTGCTAAATGTAAATTGATGATAAACGGAAATTATAAAAAGTGTGATTAATAGAGCCAGTTTTTTAAAAGTCCCTTCTCTTTTGGAGAAGGGATTTAGGGATGAGGATTTTTTTTTATTTAATTAGCAGCATCTTCTTTGATGAAACATACTCGCCGCTTTCCATTCTGTAGATGTATATTCCACTTGGTAGTTCTGAGGCATTGAATTCTGCTTCATAATTTCCTGCAGGTTTTATTTCATCTACAAGTTTTATTACTTCTTCTCCCAATGTGTTGTATATTTTTAGACTTACTCTTCCATCCGTTTTTAGTGAATAACTTATCTTTGTTGATGGATTGAATGGATTGGGGTTATTTTGACTAAGATTATACTCTTTGGGTGCAATATTTAAATCTGCTGTGCTTTCCGATTTTGGCAATAATCCTCCACCACCTGCACCGGCAACATAGTAAGTAGCCGAAGCTGTACCATTATGTGAATCGGTTACATCAACTCTAAGATAACTATTGCCCCCGCACAAGTAATAGTTTAACGTAGGACTATTGGTACCGACCGGATACCAAGTATCTATTGGTCTATTAGGAGTAATGCCACCCTTATTTGTACTAAGCCCAAGTTCCCCACCACCGGAAGTGTACATTTGATACCATTGATATGAATAAGGAGAATAACCACCCGTGACATTTGCTGTCCAGGTACCAGTTGCACAAGGTGCGGTTGAAGGACCAGATATAGTAACGGATAGCGGTTGAATAATAGGATCTACATAAAAAGTAAGAATATTTGAGTACATATAGTAATCGGATTGTCCTAGTCCATCATATTTAACATACACACGACCTTTAATATGATAAGTACCAGGAGTTGTAAATACCCAACCTCCACCTTGAGCTATTTGATAAGAGTTCCAAGTACCATTAGGATACTGCACCTGTGCTGCATACCCATTATCATAACAATGAAAAAACTTGATACTGTCATTATATGATAATTAACCCCGACTCTACCATTAATACCTATCTGATAATGATAATTGTTAACCGGATTATCAAAATATACATTTGCACTAAAAATTAAAGAACTATTGCACAGAAAAATCAATAGAAAGAACTTTTTCATGAATTTACTCCCGCAAAAAATAGTTAACTTGAGATTGCATATTTATTAACCAAAAATTTCAATCTTAGCTAACGAGGCTATTGTGGTCAAATATCCACTTTGTTGGTATTCTCCTTTGTTGCAATCGTACGAAGGTTTTTGAGTTCCATTAATCGTTTGACCTCCTTTCATGAAATAATAAGGAAATATTATATTTACAATTAGCAACTCCACTGACCCGTATAAAAACCACTATTAAAATCAAACTATAAATACAATAATGTGTACTCCCTTTCAAAAAAGCTTGGATGTCTGTCAATCATTAAAATGATCACAAATATTACATATACTAAAAATTTCTAAGTCAGTCATAAAAAAATGTATACTTGTGGCTACCGTTATTTTGATTATTAAAATTAAAAGTTAATCCCAACTAAAATCAGGTTTGTATTTATTAATGATTTGTTAAACTGATACAAATATCTAACATCCAAATTAATCGCTGAGTTTAATTTATAATTTGTGCCTATGCCCAAAGCAATACTATACGATTCATCTTCAGAAATAACCGGGGGTTTATTTTTATATTCAGATGGAAGTTCATCAAACGTATCATAAACACCGGCGAAACCACTTCTACCATTTGAAATTTGAGTATGATAAGAATAGAAATTATAGCCAATTTCAAAGACACTATAAGGTGATAAATTATCTTTTAATATGATATATTCGAATCCTATTGAAATAGGAAATACATCATAGTTTATTTCATCAACATCGTATGATTCGGTTGAATATTTTTGATAATTATCAAAGCTTACAAATCTATTAGTTTTAACATTGTAACCCTCTTTTTTATTTAACGTAGAATATCCAGCATTAAGTTTTACATTAATGTTCGAGGTAAGATTAGTTTTGCCTTCTAAAATAAATGAACCACCGGAAAGTGTCGAAAAATTTAGACCGGCTAGAATTCCTAGCTTAAAAGTAGAAAAAATTTTATGTTGTTCCATTTCTTGAGCGAATAAACTAAAACTGAATAAGCATAATATGAAAACATTAATATATTTCATTTTTCATCTCCTTGTTTTGTTTATAATGTAGTAATTAGTCTTGTAAAAAACTAATTATAATTTATCGTTCCAACCTAAATATTTAAAGGGATTTATACTCAAAGAAATTTAAATTTTTAGTTTTGGTTTTCATTCTTGCCTTACTCTATTTATTTAAAATTTTTAAAAATCATTCTATTTAAAACAAGATGTAATTAAAGCCAATGTCAAGTATAGCGGTAAAAAAGTAAGTGCAGACAAGTAAATTTTATTGCATCAGTAAATATTCTCCATAACTTCTTTAACTAAAATAATAACTATTCTACAACTACCAGAAAAAATACTTTAAAAGTAGTTCCTTCGCATAGTTAGATTCAACTTCTATTTTACCTGAGTATAAATTAACAGTATAACTCACGTTACGCAGACTACCAAACCTCCGAGGTTTCAATGAATCTTTTTGTGTGAATAGTATTGATTTTTAACTCAATAACAACTTTAAGGTTGTTCAATTGACAAAACCTCGGAGGTTTTTAACACACTTGCGTAAGGTAACAGTATAATTAAAGATAGAAATGAAGTTCGATATAAATATTTGATTTAGAAATTTGGTATGAGCCTAAAATTATTTTGCATTTGTCTTCTCCCACTCAGTAATTGCTTCTTCAAATGGAAGAAGAGCGCGGGGTACCGCACCGTGCATAAAAGAAATCAAGACCCCATAATTTACAATCGGAACGTCTAAAAGCTTTGCTTCATTAATTCTGGTCTGCATTGCACGATGTGTTAACATACATCCGCCACAATGAACAATAAGTTTGTAATCAGATAGATTATCAGGAAAATCATAACCGTGAATTATATCTATTTGCAAATCTTTTCTTGTGTGATTACAAAGCCATTTGGGAATTTTTATTGTGCCAAGATCTTCATCCTGTGAGTGTTGCGAACATGCTTCTGCAATTAAAACTTTATCACCGTTTTTCAGTTCTTCAATTCTACGTAATCCATTTACAAAAATGGAAAGATCACCTTTGTGTCTTGCCCTTAAGATTGAATAAGTTGTAAGTTTAGTTTCTTCCGTAAGTTCTTCGGCAACGCGCAAAATTGAATGGCTGTCGGTTATAACAAGATCAGGATGATTTTTAAGATTATCTAAAGTTGTACGAAGTTCCTTTTCCTTACAGACGATTACGACTGTATTTTCATCAAGTGCTTCACGGATTATCTGAACCTGAGAAAGAATTAATTTTCCTTTTGGTGCATTAATATCATTTGGAATAATCATAACAAGAACAGCACCCGAAGAAAGGATATCATTAATAAGCGGAGTTCCGTTTTCCTCCGGAAGCAAGCGGATCATTTTTCGTTTAAGTTCTTCAATCCCTGCTTTCTCTTTACACGAAACTTCAAAATGCGTCATTCGAAGTTCTTTAAGTTCATCAAGCAGCTCTGGATTAACGCCAAACTCAATCTTATTTACTGCGACGATATAATTGATCTGAAGCTTATCCAGATAAGCAAAAAGTTCAAGCTCTTTACTTTGTAATGTTTCGCGTGCATCAACAACAACCAAAGCAAAATCTGATGCAGATAAAATTTTTATCGTTTCTGTTATGCGTTGTTTCCCAAGTTCATCCTTGTCATCAATTCCGGCGGTGTCTACAATAACCACTGGTCCGTAAGGCAAAAGTTCAAATGCTTTTTTTATTGGATTAGTTGTTGTTCCTGCTGTGGCAGAAACGGGGGAAATATTTTGCCCGAGCAAAGAATTTACCAGCAGAGATTTGCCAACGTTTCTTCTGCCAACTACAGCTATATGCGGTCGACTTGAGTCGGATACTTTGTTCAATTTGGGTTCCTGTTTATCTATTGTTCAGCACTAAAGAAGATATTCCTCCCTGCTTAGGCTGCTTCCCTGAAGAAGATAAAGCACAAAAAATGTTCCACCCGTAAAAACCGCTTAGGTAGATGATATGATTGATTTTAGGGATTAATATTATTTCACATTTGTTTAGTAATATCAAGATCAAAAAAACATTTCTCTGATTTAGGAATTAGAGTGGAATTTACGGGGAAAAAATATTTAGATAGTCTTTGCGACTTTGCGTGGGATGCAGCTAAATTTCTTTCACACAAAGTCCGCTAAGAAATTATTTTACATTCTTAATTCTCTATCAATCTTGTCTTTTAAAATAATTTTTATAAGCGATTGATATGGAACATCTCGTTTGTTTGCCAATGTTTTTAGATCGTCAAAAAGTGATTCCGGCAATCTTAACGATATTGTTTTTGTTGAAGGTTTTAAATTTGGGAATGCTGCTTTTTTAGCATTCTTCCAATCAATATAATTAACTGAGTCTTCTTTTACCCAGAATTTTCTTTCCTGTTCTTCAGAATTAAACTTAGGAGTCTTTTTTAATTTCTTCATTATAAATTTCTCTTTCCTTTTTATTCATATCGCGTGCTGATATTATTCTAATCAAATTCTTTCTTATTGTGAAAACCACAAATAAAAGTCTATCCTGATCTGTTCTGCCAAGTAAATACAACCTGTTTTCATCTTCCGAATGTTTGGTGTCATCTACAACAATAATCGGTTGATTAAAGAAAACCTGTTCACATTCAGAATTAGTTACTCTGTGTTTGTAAAAATTTTTCTCTGAATTTCCAGTATCCCACTGGAATCCTTCACAATTTTCAAAAATGTTTTTCATCCTGGCTGTATATTATAGAAGTATACAACTATTATCAAGGAAGATTTTACTGAGACCAAGAAAACGACTTTGTTAAAATTATCTACGCGTCTTTGCGACTTTGCGTGAAATAAACTAAAAACGTTTTTCACGCAAAGCCGCTAAGTCGGAAAGAAACTACTTTACATCCTCAACTTTAATATTCACAACATCACTAAAGCCATTCAATTCAGGATAGTACATTAAATAACCTTGTGCAGGCATAATTTTATACTCGCCGGGAATTTGTGCTTTAATGATGTATGAAAACTCCATTTTACTCTGGCAGCTTGTTACAAAGAATGCAACTTTTTCATCACGGTATTCTCTATCAGCATAATGCCAGCGCCAAGGCATATAACCATAATAGTTATCGTAGAAAGTCTGGTAATTATTTTCACCATCGATGAAATATTTATCCATATCTTTTACAACTTCAAATCCGGACGGCAGCATATCTTCAAGAATAAAGTAATCAAGATTTTCTGATTTTGATTCAACAAAAGTTTTTACAAAAATATCCTGTCCGCTTGTAACAGTTCCATCAAACTTTTTCTTAAAATAAATAATGTGCCCGTCTTTCTCGCCTGTTTCGAGAACATAATATTCTCGCCTGATTTTAAATCCATTATCGTGTTTTATATCAGAAAGATTTTCTGTAAAGTATTCATTGATCCCCGAGAAATACAATTTGCCTTTACCGGATTTTTCAATTCTCAAAACATTCTTTCCTTTTTTCAAATCAGTGTTTGAGAACTTGAAAGATGGCGATTCTTTATAAATATCACCGCTGCTAAAATCTTTTTTTGCAGCTTCTTTTCCATTAAAAAAAACTTTAACAGAATAATCCGGATCAAGTTCTTTTGTAATCTTCAGATAATCAGTAAGAGCAAACAAAACAACCGAAGTTTCCTGTGTTGATCTCCACGAATATCCTTGTTTCTTTTTCATCAACCAGTTTATCGCTTTAGAAATCAAATCAGAATTTCCTTCAACATTTAATAACGCTTTTACTGCAAATGCGGTTCCCTGCACATTATCATTCTGCCATCTGTAATGCCACTCTTCACCGCCCCAGAAAGCAAATGATTTTTCTTCAATAACCTGTTTCTTAAGTTTTGTAATCACGTCTTTTGCTTTTTGGTTCTCATTCATATTCTTCAAAGTGATTGCAAGTAAAGAAAGCGGATAAGATTTTAAATCTTTGCGAAGCAGAATATTAATTATCTCAATGTAATTTTCTTTGTCATAGCTTTGATTTTTCATTGCAGTGCTTAACGAGTAAAGCATATAAGATAAAGTTGTTTCATCAAGATCGGGCTTAGCATTGGTAATTTGATTTTTTAGATTGTTGATTCCATTGTAAAAAACACTTTCATTTATATCATATCCAGCTTCACGCGCCAAACTCATTCCATAAATAACATAGGCTGTCATATAGGGATGAGTCTGATCATTAGTCCACCAGCCCCAGCCGCCATCGGAATGCTGAAAATCGTATAGACGTTTCAATCCAGCATCAACATATTTTGGAAGTTCTTCAATCGTTTGAGATTTTAATGGAGCATTTATTTCTTTAAACGTATTTGCAACAATTATTGTTGGAAGAAATCTACTCATTGTCTGCTCTACGCATCCATAAGGGTAGCCGGCAAGATCATCTAGTGATTTAAGAATTGTTCCTGCTAAAGATGGATTTAATGTAAATGAAAAACTTACACTTCGCAGATCAACATCATTTGGGATTTCAAATTCGAGATTTTCATTTACGTTAGTTTCAGAATAATCAGCAACTAAAGGTTCAATTATTTTAACTCCGTTTGGAATGATTTGAACTTTAACTTCCATTGCATCAGATTCTTCATTAGTTAATGCTGATGCTTTTAAAGTTGCTTCACCTGTTGGATAATCAACTTTCACTTTCCAATCAATTCTTAACTCTGAGTTTGCGGGAATTTCAACTTCATAAATTTTCTTTGATGTAAATTTTGCATTCTCAAAACTTTTTGAGTTAATCTTTGAACCTAACAATTTCAATTTATCAGAAGTAAACTCAATCTTAGTTGTCTTTGCAGATGAAAGATAATTGTGTACAATTGTTGAAATCACAACTTCGTCATCCTGTCTAAAAAAACGCGGAGTTTCCATTCGTACAAGCAAATCTTTTCTGCTGATAAACTTATTTACTTTTTGCCCGACATCAGTTTGTTTGGTTATTCCGCGAACTGTTGTTCTCCAGGTTGTTAAGTTATCTGGAATCTTAAACTCAACTTTTGCTTTTCCATTTTCATCAGTTACAACGTGAGCTTTCCAGATCAAAGCATCAACAAAGTTTGTTCGCACATCTGCCTGCACATAAGCTGATTTATCTTTGGATTCACTTTTCATCATCTTGCCATCAGCCAATGACATTTCACTAACCATAGGTGCAGCATCTCGTCTTGCAATGTTGTTCCCAAGTTGATTCCCTTGTCCAATTCCACCAATTCCTTGAGCAATCATATCTTCAATTTGCTTTTTCTGTTCAGCTTTAATTGTAAAATTGTATTTCTTTTCGCCAGAAATTTTAATGTCATCAATTAAAAGCATTCCGCCCATTCCCGCGGAGATAAATAACTGATAATCTCCATTTGCTACATTTTCAATCTTGTAATTGTCAAGAGAATCAACTTTGGTTGTGTAGTAATATCTTTCACCTGTTAATATTACGAACAAACCCTCTGGAATAGATTCTCCTTTTTCAATTGTAATCTTTCCATAGAGTTTTCCTTTATGTTTTGTATCATCTTCCTTATAAGAAAAATAATTTTTATCGATGTATGTCGCAGGTCTGCTGTAAGAACTAAAATATCCGGATTGCAAAGAATTGTAAGTCGGCAAATATCCATATTGCGGCGAATAAAAAAATGTTTCTATCGGTTGAGTTTCATCTTCTTTAATTGCGTAGATACTTTCATCGATAATTCCAAAGCTAACCTCCGTGTTCTTAACCGGATTACCGAGATAATCTTTTACAACTATTTCATATTCAGCTTGCTCGCCGGGTTTATAAATTTCTTTAGAAGGATTCAGCGAGATATTTAAAAACTTATCCTTGGCCAAAACTCCAACAAGTTTTGTTGTTTGATAAAGCATTCTATCTTTTGTAAAACTGATTGAAATATTAAAGCTTGGCGAAAACTTATCCGTTAACTTTTCACGAATTTCAAAACTGTTATTTTCAGGTTTGAACTTTTTGTATGATAATATTTTATCCGTTTCATAAGTAAGCAGCAATTCCTGATTATTGTTGGGAAGAAAAACATACGCAATTAGCGAATCACCTTTTTCATAAGCTTCTTTATCCGTTAAGATTTCAAGCCCAGCATTGGTTCTTTGATAATAATAATTGTTATAATCTCCGATATAGAATGAACTTGAGGCTTCTATCTCTCTTTCCTTTTCATCAAAAGCGATAACCCGATAATTAAAATATCCCGTTCTATCATACTTTGGATTGAATGTAACAACCGTAGAACCAGCTTCGTTTGTCTTTGCCCAAAGTGTATCGCTCACAGATTTCACTCGCATACTTTTAGGATCATCTGGATAATTAATTATAACTCTAAAATCCGTTTGAACAGGTTTATCAGAAAAATCAGAAGCGTTTACTTTTAGCTTTACATCTTTACCTTGCTGGAAGAAATATTTATCCGGGGATGTTGAAATTGTAAACGAACCTCTCGTAACAAAAACCTGAGTGGAACCAGTAATTGCTCTTCGTGAAGCATCAGTTACTTGAGCAGAAATTATATATTGATAATCGTAGTTCTTATCAGATTCTACTTTGTAACTGAATTCTAACTTTCCATTCTCATTTAGCACACCAGATTCCTGATGAATAAGTTCCTGTTGTCCGCCAAAATATCTTTCATTACGAAATCCTTTATAGAACCAGGACCATTCACTCCAATACCACCAAGGACGCCAGTAGTTTTGTCTATAAATATTTATTTGAACAGTAGCATTTTTAACCGGCGAACCAAAATAATAATCTGCAGAAACTGTAGCCGCAATCTTATCACCATTTGCATACTGATTTTGATCTGTTGCAACATTTACTTTGTATTCTGGTTTCTTGTACTCCTCAACCGTAAAGGAACCGTAATAACTCATCCCATCTTTTGTAAGTAT
Source organism: Ignavibacteriaceae bacterium (assembly GCA_036170275.1). Taxonomy (GTDB): domain Bacteria; phylum Bacteroidota; class Ignavibacteria; order Ignavibacteriales; family Ignavibacteriaceae; genus IGN3. The sequence continues at coordinate 185 of JAVHOU010000028.1, read as the reverse complement.
GATTGAGTAATAACCAAGATCAGCTTCTCCATCTAACTTAAAATTTGCAGAAAGAGAGCCAAACTCGTTTGTTTCTCCTTGTCCAGAATAAACCTCTTTGTTCTTTGGTGATTTGACAGAAACATCAAACCACTACTGTCCGGTTGTTCAAATGGGAAGTAGCTATAAGTTATTTAAATATAATA
>JAVHOU010000027.1:58836-64857 GCA_036170275.1 Ignavibacteriaceae bacterium | reverse complement strand
GATTTTTGTCAACAGAAATTTAATACATTTCTGTCTCTTTGCGTAAGGTGAGTTACTATTTAAAAGTAAGGGCGCGTATAAATCAAATACAAGGCGGCAATCCAAATGATATAGTTGCAACAGTTCACTTTGATACGACTTCCGAAAACAACATAGCTTTCTTTAAAAACAATATAATTACAGATGGTGATTTAGAAGCACCCATATACTCTCAATTAACACTTCCAGTTGACATTCCGGCTTCAGCCTTTACAAATAATGAATATACTGATATCACAATTCCATTTGTTAAACCTAATGCAAATAATTGGAGTGCTTTGAGGCTTAAAATTGATATAGAATGGAAAGACACAAGAGATTTATATATCGATAATATTTCTATTTATACACCGTACTATTACCAACTATTTTTAAGTTCACCAAGTGTCCAAGAGTCAATGCGTAATGACATAAGAACCAAGTTTACTACTAATTTTAGTAGCAGGGCACAGAATCCGCTTTGGGCTCATCCATATTTAGATGAAGCCATGCCACCAACATATCGCTGTGCAAGCACAGTAAGCAATATTTCACAGGAGCCGGGTGTTTTAGGTACTGGCAAATATGTAACCGGAGCTAATAATACTCCTTGGTTTACAATAGATGAAATTAGGTGGGCATATTCGGTTAACCGAGTTCCATATGTGCTTTATGACCATTATCCTATTAGAGGTAATGTTGATTCTGTCTCAACTAATACAGCCCCAGATAAGTTTACAATACAAAGTGCATGGAATGAGCTTATTGATTATGATTGGGGATTCAATCCTATAAATGGTCAAAATAAAAATGGTATGCGACACTGTATTCAGATAGCACATAATTATACACCCGATGATCCAGGCGATGATATCCCGTTTTATCATACAATGCAAACATGTGCTCAAAAAAAATTATCAAGCGGAAGCGTAACTTCTATTCAAAATAGAGAACCGAGTTATTATGAAATTTTAGCTCAAGGCTGGCTCGCAATGTGTTATGGTGCAAAAGGTTTAATGTATTATACAATATTTACCAATACCCCAAATTCTTCAGGGGATGCGATATATGGTTTGTTTGAAAGCCAGGGACAGCTTAGTAATAATGTACAGGACCCTGCAAGAACACAAGTTACAAATACCCGTTATGATGCAGTTAAAAAACTAAACCAGCAGATTGATAAAATAAGCAGCGAGTTATTACAATTAACCTGGCGAAACGGATACAGCATTCACACAGGACAACTTTCGGGGAGTTATATTTCAAACGTATCTTCGGCAACAACAAGCGGTGCCGCAGATGCCTCGATTTCAACCTTTGTTGAACTTGGTACCTTCAGAAAGACAAGTAATTTTAGCAACGATAATTTGGAATATTTTATGGCGGTTAACCGCCGCACTTTAAGTACGGAGACACGCAATATTACTGTAACATTTAATAAGAGCAGTTCGTACACAACGTGGAAAGTTTCTGAAATAGGCACAAATAATATTTGGATTGTAAGCAAAATCGGAGGTTTTCAAACTACATATTCGCCTGGTGAAGGTAAGCTTTTTAAGTTCGAACCTTTATTCTTAAACAGCTCCGAAACTTTTTCGGGTAATGTATATGTAAACAATAGCCTTACAATATCTGCAGGTAAAACGCTAACTATTCAGCAAGGAACAAAATTAAAGTTTAATAACAGTTCTTCACTTATTGCTAATGGAATTTTAAATGCGGTTGGCACTTCCTCAAATAAAATTACATTCACTTCCCAATCTGGCACAAGCAATAGTAGCTGGGGAACTATTACTTTAAATGGTTCAGGTGCAGCAGGTTCAACAATAAAATATGCAAATGTAAAGTATGGAACGAAAGTAGAAGCAATCAACACTTCAAACATAACCATCCAATACTGTAATATTGACACTACTTATGACGGGATACGTTTTTATAACTCATCAGGTTCAATTCTAAATAATACAATAACCACAAACAGCATTGGTCACGGAATTATAATCGAGAATGGTTCAACAAATGTAACGGTTAATGATAATGTTATTAAAAAAACTTACACGGATAGAAGAGGTGTTGGAATTTATTTTGGCGGTGGTGCAGGCGGCACTGCAGCACGGAATGATATTTATGGTTGGGATTGGGGTATTTGCGCAATCTGGAGTTCATCACCAACATCACATTCGTCCTATTATATTCAGAAGAACAACCGGATTAGAAACTGTAACACAGGTCTTATGGTATACCGTTTGAGTTATCCTACATTTGGAATACCTGGACCAAGCGACTATTATAATTGGAATAGTATATCAGGCAATAGTTTTAACGCAAAAGTGGGTACCTATTATCCAGAGTATGAAAGTCGTCTATTTGCTTGTAATAATTGGTGGGGCAGTAATACTCCAAATACAGCTTTATTTCAAGTTGGTGCGTCATCTTACTTTTACTATACGCCATACCTTTCAAGCGATCCTTGGGCAGGTATCCCCAAAATAGCAGCAAGTAATAATGATAATTCATCTACATTGGGCAAGGTAAACCAAACATCAGGGGATGATATCAAATTACTTTTGGATGGGATTGAACTTCGATTGCAGAATAAGTTCGAAGATGCCAAAAATTACTTTATGTCTTATTTGGCAGACCATCCAGATAATCAGCAAGCTTATGTTGAGCTTTATAATTGTTATAGTAAAGAAACAGCAGATGAAATTATAAAATTTTTCAATTCACTCCCTGAGAAAGCATCAAAAGATCATAAACTGCTTCTTTCATATTTGTATCTAAAAAACGGAGATGTTAAAGAAGCGAAAGAAATAAACAATACTATAATTGTAGAAAATCCAAACACTGAACTTGCAACAAAAGCTAAACTCAATAATGTTTACATAGCTTTATATAATGAAGACAATATAAATGAGGCTATAACTATTTTTAATGAAGTTTTAAATAAAATTGAATTGTCAACTCCAATGGAACTTTCGCTTGTCCATAACGCAATTGAGACTTATGCAAATACTTATGGAAAAGAAATTAATGGTCTTTCCGCACTGCCATATTTCGAATCTTCAGAGGAAAAGTTAAACAAACAAGATGGATCGGGAATACCGAATCAATATGCGTTGCTTGGAAATTATCCAAATCCATTTAATCCAAGCACAACAATAAGTTATGCGTCGCCATATCAATCTTCAGTGGAATTAATAATTTATGATATAATGGGCAGAGAAGTTAAAAGCTTTAATGTTTCTTCCCAGTCAGCAGGATATAACAGATTGGTTTGGAACGGAAGAAATGAAAGCGGAAATCCCATTACAAGCGGGGTTTACTTTTATAGAATAAGTATTAAATCTCTTGAGAATAATGAGACATTTGTAAAGACTGCTAAATTGATGATGTTGAAATAATACTTGAATCTGGAGATAAGAAGTATGTTTTGCAGGCTCGAGAAATCGAGCCTGTTTTTTTATATTTGGGCCGTTAAAAATACAAGGTAAAAATAAAAATTTTCTCAATAATCAATTTACCTGTAATCCGATCTTAATCTCATTCTTAATCGTAATTTCATTCGTTTTCACTCTATCCAGCCCTCATGAAAACAAACAAATATTTTATCCTATTTAGCTTTTCCTTTGCACACCTTGCCTAACTAAAATTACTCCCGTAATTATTATAACTGCACCGATTCCGATCGTTACGTTTAATTTTTCGTTTAGCACAAGCCATCCAAGAAAAACAGCAATTATAGGATTTATATAAGCATAAGTTGAAACAAGAGATAAAGGCAAATGTTCAATAGCATAGATGTATGATCCATAACCAATTATTGATCCTGCAAATATTAGATAAATTAAAGAAAGAACACCGGAGGAGCTAAAAGAAATTGAGGAAGCTTCGCCTAATAATAATCCAAGTATTAATTGTGCAAATCCAGCAATTAGCATTTGGATAGAAGCGCTCATTAAAGGATGCACATTAACTTTTTTATACTTTGAGTAAACAGTTCCAAAAGACCAGGAGACAACTGCACCGAAAATGCTTAACACACCTAATAAATACTTTAAATCAAATAAATCTTTCCAATCGCTCCCGAATATTAAACTAATTCCGACCAACCCTATTAGCAGTCCTAAGACAATCTGTGAATTAATTTTCGGACCCTTTGAAGAAAATGCTTCCATACCCACAACCCAAAAGGGAACAGTGGTAATTAATAATGCTGCAAGTCCACTGCTTATATATTGTTCACCGACAACCACGAGTCCGTTACCAAATCCAAGCATTGCAATAGCCATAATTGCAATATGCGGCAGATCATTTTTTGAAGGAAAAGATTTTCCGAATATTCTTAATACTGAAATAAAAATGGTTCCAGCAACAATCCACCTGATTCCGGCAAATAGCATTGGCGGGATGTGTTCTACTCCGACTCTTATAGCAAGATAAGTTGTGCCCCAAAAAATACAGATGGCAATCCAGGCTAGATAAGCTTTATAATTATGTGTATTCATAAAAGAGGAAATTTTTTGTGCAAACTTACAAGCAACTGCCAAGAATTAGAAATCTTATATGAAAATCGCAAGAAATAAATGATGTGAGTAAAACACGCTTGAAAAGTTAAATATCCAAATTCAAATTAACTTGACAAAGTATGGTGTGGATGTTATTTTTGGTTTCGTTTCGAAGAACATTCCGCGATAGCTCAATGGTGGATCCCGACAAGTCGGGATGTTAATCAAAGAGTTGGAAAAGAGAGAAAAATTATATTCCGCGATAGCTCAATGGTGGATCCCGACAAGTCGGGATGTTAATCAAAGAGTTGGAAAAAGAGAAAAATTATATTCCGCGATAGCTCAATGGTGGAGCATTCGGCTGTTAACCGAAGGGTTGCAAGTTCGAGTCTTGCTCGCGGAGCGTAAAAATAAATCCGGCGTATGCCGGATTTTTATTTTTAAGAAGTAAAGGAAGTATCAATGTATTTTACTTATGCAATCTATTCAAAGGCGAATGATAAAATTTATGTAGGGCAAACAAATAATTTAAAATTAAGACTTAATGAGCACAATAAAGGTTTGTCCAAATATACCAGTAAGTATATACCTTGGGAATTAATCTATTATGAAAAATTCGAAACTAGGGCTGAAGCAATGAAAAGGGAAAAGAAATTAAAAACTCATAGAGGGAGAGATTTTATCAGGGAAGAATTATTCAATGGTGGAGTCCGGCAGTTGCCGGATTAACCGAAGGGTTGCAAGTTCGAGTCTTGCTCGCGGAGCTAAAAAAGCCCTGAACAAATTTCAGGGTTTTTTATTTATATGAGTTATTTTCTCTACATACTAAAATCAAAAACAGCCGATAAGCATTACATTGGTTCGTCAGAAAATCCGCAAAGGCGATTACAATATCATAACTCAATAGAAAAGGGATTCACTCCAAGATACCGACCTTGGGAAATAGTATATACTAAAGAGTATGAAACGAAAGAAATTGCTTTAACAATGGAAAGGAAAGTAAAAGGATGGAAAAGTAAAGAAATGATTGAGAAGCTAATCAATGGTAATGTTAAATTATAGCATTCGGTTGTTATCCCGATCAAAATCGGGATGCAAGTTCCTCCATCGGAGTCCCTTTGGGAGAGTCTTGCTCGCGGAGCAAAAACCTCAGTATTCCCACTAAGGTTTTTTTAGTTTATGTACAAAGTATATGCATTATATTCTTGCATTAATAACAAAATCTACATTGTACAAATTTAGGACACTTCATTTTCATCTGAACTATTTAATAAAATATTCAACCTTACTTTAATTTCAGCAAAGTTTTTAGTTTATTAGCAACATATTTCTTTAATATTGATGCAATTATGAAATCCTTTTCTTTATTTAAACTCACTCTTTTAATATCTCTACTGATAATAAAATTAATAATACCACAGGGTAAAGTTTATCTTGTGCTTGGTTCAGATACTGCAATATGGGATGGAATGGATGTGGCAAAATACCACTGTTA
>JAVHOU010000027.1:57343-58736 GCA_036170275.1 Ignavibacteriaceae bacterium | reverse complement strand
TGCATTATCATACTTTTTTCTGGTCTGATTATGATGGTGACGGAAAATATTGGTGGAATCAGGCGAAAAGTTTTTTGGAAATGAAAGAAGATTTTGATTATACACTTGCGCAGTTTCTTCTTGAAGAAAATATTTTTCCCGTATCCTTTAGAAGCGGCTGGCATTATATGGATAATGACTGGCAGAATTATTTAAACGAACTTCTTCCTTATAGTTTGCATAATGATTGGCCTGCGGTGAACAAAGATTTAACAGAACCAATTGATAACGATTATGATTGGTCACAAGCTTCACCGGAATTTGTCCCTTTTCATCCATCATCGGTAAATTATCAATTGCCGGGCAATGGCAAAGGATGGAATGTTAGATCCAAATATATGGGATCAACAACTCAAGAGTTAATGGATGATGTATTTTTTAAAGCCAGTCAAGGTACTGATCAACTTGTTTGCCTATGGTCTCATTTACCAGATCAGAATTTTATGAATGATGTTCAGCTCGTTAATAACCTTGCACATCAAGCAGAAATAAATTATCCATCTGTAAAGTTTCAGTATTGTACTGCTGTTGAAGCATATCAGTTATGGCAGAAGAGCAGTGATACATTAAAGCCGGAAATTAAATTAAGAGGGGAAATAAATGGTCCGGGCATAAATTTTCTGATTCAAACCAATGAACCTATTTTTCAGAAGCAGCCGTTCGTTGCGATAAAGGATAGATATGGAAGATATCAGATTGCTGAATGTGAAAAGGTAACATCAAATATTTGGAGAACAGCTAACCCGTTTCCGGTTTATGATATTGCTAAAGTAGGTGTAGCGGTAACTGATACCTTTGGAAATTTGACAACATCATTTATTAACTATCTTGCAGATGATAAATTTATTGATAACAGTGATCCTGAATATCAGGAAATCAGCGGTACCTGGAATTCGTCAGCCTCAAGTGCCTGGGGGCTTGACTCACGGTACACGACGTTGAATTATGGTGACTCAGCAAAAGTAAAATGGAATTTGAATACAGGATATTCCGGTCTATATAATATCTTCATCCAATATCCAGAGATTAGTAATCAGATTGACACTATAGTGTTTGAGGTTTTTCAGAATAATATTTTTACGCAAAAAAAAATTTTTATTAATTCAGCAAATTATAATCAATGGTTATATGTAAGCACACTAAATCTTACTGCAGGAGAAAATAATTTTATAGAAATGTCTGCAAAGAATAAAATACAGTCATCAAAGGTACTTGTTGCAGATGTTTTAAAGGCAACAGCATATGTAAGAGATAAACAATTAATTCCCGAAAAACTTTTCATTAATATTGGTGAACTGAGTATTGAAGATAGCTTACATTTTAATTTTCAAATTAATAATATTGGGATTAATTC
>JAVHOU010000027.1:54323-57243 GCA_036170275.1 Ignavibacteriaceae bacterium | reverse complement strand
GGAACCTGGTATAATAGTGTCGCTCAAGCTTTCGGGAATACAAGTCGTTATGCCCTTATCCAAAGCACTCCTTACGGACCAGTTGCCACATTTACAGTTAAGGTAATAAAAAATGGAATTTATGATATTTATGAAATTTTACCCAAGACTGTAAACAGTGCTGATAATGCTCTGTATAAAATAAGTGTAGCGGGTACTTTAATAGATTCTATTCATTTAAATCAAAATGAAGGAAGCGGGAATTGGAAAAATATTGGAAGATATCAATTACCTGCAATGGTTCCAATAACAATTAAAGTTATTGATTCAGGAGAGAGCACGGCGGGACCTGTTATTAGAGCAGATGCGTTTAAACTCGCGTTATTTCAGGAGTTAACTGACACTAAAGATTACAAGTCTGTGGCAGTTCCCTCTGAGTTCAAACTTTTCCAAAATTATCCCAATCCTTTCAATCCGAGAACAACAATCAGTTGGCAGTCACCAATCAGCAGTTGGCAAACTTTAAAGGTATATGATATTCTGGGCAATGAAGTAGTAACACTTGTTGATGAGTTTTATCATGCTGGTAGTTATGAAATTGATTTCGATGCAACGAAATTAGCAAGCGGTATTTACTTCTACAGATTGCAGGCAGGTAATTTTATTGAAACTAAAAGTATGATTTTGCAAAAATAATAAGAACTACACGGCTGTGGGCATCACATTTTTTTAATAATCAGAATTCAATTCCAGCATAATCTTTTGGCAACAACTTATTATCTATCTTAATTCAATTTATGAGACTTCTGAAAAATTCAAAAGGTCATTCCCTTGGAAACGGGAATCCAATGAATATGAAATAGATTCCCGCTTTCGCGAGAATGACAGTCAATACGAAATCTAATTTTCAGAAGTCTCTTTATAATAAATTTTTTAACTAATACAATTTATTTAAAATAGCTTTGTGCCAATTTTTTTTTGCTGCTAAAAGGATCTGAACAGAATTAATTCCCCCAAACTGCATGAAAAATAATACGTAGTGACTTTAATTTATTATTACTGACGGGAATGATTTTCAGTCAACAAAACTGGGCATCTAATACAAAATTAACTTTCTTAAAAAGTAAATAAAAATAAAATACTTGATTTAATGTTTTTATATTAGACTACTATTAGCTATTTTTTAACAGAAAATATATCGTCTCTTGGAGCTAAATGATATTTTGTATGATGGATATTGAGGGAAAACAATAAATAATAATTACAAATTAACCTAATTTGCACTGGTAATTAAGATGTTGCTTTTATTTCCACATCTTATTATGATTAATTATCAAAATTGATAAAAAAAATTTATTATATTTCGAATCATTATTTGACAAAATGTACTAAACATTAACATTAACAAATCTTCAAAGGAGAGAGAAAATTGAAATCAAACACTGGACTCAAAGGAGCATTCGCTGGATTTGCGACAATAGTTATTCCTATACTGTTCGTCGTTGCTGTAGTCCTTTTTATCTTCGTAATGGGTAATCCTCAAAATTTCCAGGGTAACAATCCTGCAAATAATCCCAAGCCAGGAAATTATTTAGGAACTATTTACAAAGGCGGATTTATAGTGCCAATTCTTATGACAGTCTTGATGATGGTAATTACCTTTACTATCGAGCGCTTTATTACTTTATCAAGAGCAAAAGGAAAAGGTAAAATTTCTGCTTTTGTCGTTCGTGTTTATCAGAAATTGACTAAGCCAGATATTGATTCTGCAATATCGGAGTGCGATAACCAAAAAGGTTCTGTTGCAAATGTAATTAAAGCTGGATTGCTGAAGTATAAAGAAATGTCTGGAGTAAAAGGGATGGATCGGGATCAAAAAGTTGTAGCGATTAAACAGGAAATTGAAGAGGCTACATCTTTAGAATTACCTATACTTGAACAGAACTTAGTTATTCTTGCAACAATAGCTCCACTCGCAACTCTCCTGGGTCTTCTCGGTACAGTATTAGGAATGATTAGAGCATTCTCAGCTCTTGCCCAAGCAGGTGCACCAGATGCCGTTGCTTTATCTACCGGTATTTCTGAAGCACTTATTAATACTGCTTTTGGTATCGGTTCGTCGGCATTAGCAATTATCTTTTACAATTATTTCACCACAAAAATTGATAAGATGACGTATAGTATTGATGAAGCTGGTGTAGCAATTGTACAGAATTTTGTGTCACATAATAGCTAATGTTTTTGAAATTAATTTAATGGTGTTATAAAATGCCTAAAGTAAAAATTCCTCGTAAAAGCACTTTGGTAGATATGACTGCCATGTGCGATGTTTCTTTCTTGTTGCTAACTTTTTTTATGTTAACAACAGTATTTAGAGCTGATGATTCGGTTATAGTTGATAATCCATCTTCAATTTCAGAAATTAAATTGCCAGATACAGATATTCTGAATATTACTATTACCAAAGAAGGAAAAGTATTCTTTAGTATTGATAATAAAAATTTCACTCGAGAAAAACTTTTAGCTAAAATAACCGAAAAACATCCGCAGCTAAAATTTACACCTGAAGAAGAAAGATCATTTGTTCTCACAGGTAGTATAGGAGTTCCTTTGAACCAACTACAGGGTTATTTGGCTCTGGATGAAAGTGATAAAAAGATGTATCCACAACCTGGCATTCCTGTAGATTCAACTAACAATGAGTTGGGTGATTGGATAATGCAGGGAAGACTTTCTAATCCTGGCGTACGAATTACTCTAAATGGCGACCAAGGTTGTCCTTGGCCTGTTGTGAAAAAAGTAATGAATACTCTTCAGGATAAAAATGTTAATAAGTTTAACCTTATTACAGATCTTGAGGCTGACCCAAATAAATTGAAAGGGATTTAAGCATGGCTGAATTAGAACAAAAAGAGGTCGGTAAAAAAGGTAAGAAAAAAGG
>JAVHOU010000027.1:52454-54223 GCA_036170275.1 Ignavibacteriaceae bacterium | reverse complement strand
ATTGAAGGATTAACTGAAACAAATTTCTCTGCCGATGGTATAAGGAAAGTACTTCTTGAAAAAAATAGTACAATCAAAGATATGGTTGTTCTTATAAAACCAACTGATGATGCAATTTACAAAAATGTGGTTGATATTCTGGATGAAATGAATATTTCAAATATTAAACGATATGCTCTTGTAGACATTGCAAAAGAAGATTTGGATTTAATAAAAAAATTATAAACTAAAGGTTTAGAAATTATGGCTGAACAATTAACATATAAGCTGGATATTGATGAGCTGATATTTGCTCAGAGAAATAAGGACTATGGCGCTTACAAGTTGCGAAAAACTTATAAAACTTATCTTTCTATAGCTATGTGGATTGCCATTTTAATTCTTTTTCTTGCTACTACAGGGCCGACTATTTATAGAATGATTAACCCTGAAGAAGATGCCACAAAGAAAATGAGAAAAGTAATTATAACTGATTTGGCACCACCGCCTTCAATCGGTGAAGAACAAAAGGCAGAACAACTTGATGTACCACCTCCATTAAAGTCAACTATTAAATTTACTCCGCCAGTTGTAAAACCTGATGAGCAGGTTAAAGATGAATACGTACCTACAGTGGAGGAATTAAAAGAGGTTAATCCCGGTCTATCAACCCAGCAAGGTGTGCAAGGTGGTATAGATTATAGTCTCATTGAAACTGAAGAAAAAGTTGTTGAAGAAAAAAAGACTGAAGTAGCACCAACATTCTTTGTAGCTGTGGAGGAAATGCCAGAACCAATTGGTGGTATCCAAGCTATACAACAATTGATTGTATATCCTGAAATTGCCAAAAGAGCCGGTGTTGAAGGGAAAGTTTATGTTTTAGCATTTGTTGATGAGGAGGGAAAAGTAAGGAAGGCACAAATTATTAAAGGTATTGGCGCTGGATGCGATGAAGCTGCCCTTGATGCTGTCTTGAAAACAAGATTTAAACCAGGTAAGCAAAGAGGTAAACCCGTAAATGTTCAGGTATCAATTCCAATTGTCTTCAAGCTACAATAATTGGTACTTTAATATTTAAATTTTCGGGTAATTGAGTAAAGAAGATTATGTCATTTTCAGTTATTGCCAGGTTTGTTATGTCTTTAGTTTATTTGGGTTGTGGTATCTTTCTATTGGCTGGCAATAACATCTTTTATTTCTCTGATTTCCAAAAGTACGGATTAGCAGCAATACTAATTGCTTACGGATTATTTAGATTTTATAGTGCCTGGAAAAAAATGAAAGAGGAAAGTCAAGAAGATGATGAAGACTAAATATCAAATATTTTTAGTCATTTTTTTATTTATCAGTTATTACGGATGTAATAATTCTAAAAGCCCAACAGATACACCAACTTCAGGTGAATTAACAATATCAGTTGATGAAACGTATAAACCCTTAATTGATTCTGAGATAAATACTTTTGCGAAACTCTATACGTACGCTAAGGTAACTGTTAAGTATAAACCCGAAATAAATGTTTTTGATGATCTGATGAATGATAGTATCAGATTAATAATAGTTCCAAGAAATTTGAATAAAGCAGAGCTTGAGCAATTTAAAAAATGGGAAATTGTTCCTAAGGTAACTAAAATCGCTTATGACGCAATAGCTATTATTGGAAGTAAAGATTTAAAAGATTCTACATATACCTTAAATGAATTAAAATCTTTAATTTCTAAAGATGAAAGTAATTCTCCACTAAAGAAAATTAAAGTTGTATTTGATAATAATAATTCAAGTACAATTAC
>JAVHOU010000027.1:0-52354 GCA_036170275.1 Ignavibacteriaceae bacterium | reverse complement strand
TATATTGCACAAAAAACTTATCCACTTTACCGGGAAGTATATATTATAAGTAAAGAAGCTTATACTGGGCTCGGTACTGGGCTAACTGCATTTATTGCAAGCGAGAGAGGACAAAGGATTGTTTTGAAATTTGGTCTTGTTCCGGCAACAATGCCTGTAAGACTTGTAGAATTAATAAATGAAGACCTAACAAATTAAACGGTACAAATATGCTTACTAAAAAAACGATACTGCATTTCCTGTTAACAATTATTCTTACAACAAATTTGTTAGCACAGGATCTTTCTTCCGGTGTAAAATCTATGAGAGATGAAAAATATTCTGAAGCAAAAAGAACATTTACTTCTCTACTAAATTCATCTTCAAAAGCAGAGGCAAATTTTTATCTTGGGCAAATTTATATGTTACAGGATAATCTTGATTCTGCTAAGATTAATTATTTAGATGGGATCAAATCAAATTCTGAATTTCCTTTAAATTATGCTGGTTTAGTAAAAGTAAACCTTATAGCCAATAATTTGGAAGATGCGGAAAAAAATCTGAATCAAGCAATCGAATTCGGTAATGAGAAAAATCCGCACGTTTATATGGCACTTGCAGAAGCGTATTCAAACTCTAAAGTAAAGAATTATGATAAAGCTATTGAGCTGATAAATAAATCTCTAAAGATTAATCCTAAAAACATAAATGCTTATATCGCATTAGGAAAAATTTATCTTTCAAAAGGTAACGGATCAGATGCAATTAAAAATTTTGAAAGAGCATTAGATTTTGATAGAAAAAATCCAGAAGCCTTAACATCTAAGGCTAAAGTTTATGCTTTAATAAATAATAATGATGATGCAATTTCTCTTTTGAATGAAGCAATTACGAACGATTCTACTTATTCACCTGCGTATAATGAATTAGCTGAATTATATGCCAACCTAAAAGACTATCCAAAAGCTGCAGAGAATTTTGAAAAATATATTGCAGCATCTGAAGCAACTCCTGAAAAACTAAAAAGATATGCTTCTATTTTATATATCAACAAGGATTATCAAAAGGATATAAATATCCTTGAAGAATTAATTAAAACCGAAAAAGATAATCCATCCTTCATAAGAATTTTAGCTTATTCTTATTTAAGATTAGATAACATTGAAAAAAGTAAAACTTATTTTGAAAAACTATTCACAATACCATCGGTAGATTTTTTAATCAGTGATTATGAAAATTATGCTGACTTGTTAAAAAAGACAGGGAATGATTCTTTAGCAATTGAGTATCTGTCCAAAATATATGATCAGGATAGTACTCGTAAAGATGTACTGGGCGATATGTCAGTGCTTTATTTTAAAGCTAAAAACTGGGACGGTGTAATCTCTACGCTCGTAAAGAAAAAAACACTTACTGCACAGGAATATTTTGATTTAAGCAAGGCATATATGTTTAATGGTGATAAAGCGATGTCTGAAGTAACACAAAGTATAAATACCAAAATTAATTTTAATGATGATCAACTTGTTAAAATAAGACCTGTTTTGCTTTATTATCAAAGAGATGTTAAAGACGCTAACAACGATCCACAAAAAATAACTTTGGCAATAAATAAATTAAATCAGGCTGTTGAATCAATTTTAATTCCAAATCAAAAATCAAAGTGGGCTGCGGCAAAAGTACAGTGGTTGGAAGAAGTTCGTTCGAAAATTAAGTTAGATTATGCTAATGCAGATTCAGCTTTAACAATGCTCTCTATTAAATCTCCGAATTTAGCTCTAGCTTATTTATGGAGGGCAAGAGTTAATTCCAATTTTGATCCTGAATCGGAATCTGGACTAGCGAAACTTTTTTATGAGCAGTTTATAGAACGTGCAACGAAAGACAGTGATAAATTCAAAAAAGAATTAATTGAAGCCTATTCATATTTGGGATATTATTATTATTTACAGAATGATAATGCCAAGTCAAGAAGTTATTGGCAAGAAGTACTGGCGCTTGATCCGGAAAATAAACAAGCTAGTGATGTGATAAAACAATTGAAATAAGTCTAAACTTTAGATTAATAAGTTTTAAAAAATAGTTATTTATTTTTCTAAATAATAAAAACTGAAATAGTAAAGAATATTTCTATTGATTCTACAAAATAGAATTATATATTTAATTTAAGGTGCCTTTCAAATAATCTCACTTAAAAAGATACTTCTTAAGTATCTTTTTGATGAGACTCCAAGTTTATATAGTAAATAAAATCATGTCAGCCCATTAGTCTTTTTTCAAATAATAACAAATTAAACTAATGCTTAGTATTTTTGATATAGTCTTTTAAATAAAAAATTAGAAATAAAATTTTAGCATCAAATAATTATTTAGGATTTTAAATATGTATAGAATTAGAGAAGCAAATTTCATTGCTCCTAAAATTAAAAAATTCGTAATTGAAGCTCCCAAAATTGCGGCAAAGAGAAGAGCAGGACAATTCGTAATTATAAGAATAAAAGAAGGGGGAGAAAGAATTCCTTTAACAATTGCTGATTCAGATATTTCCGCAGGTACCATTACGCTAATTGTTCAGGGAATTGGAAAAACTACGATGGAATTGAATTCTTTAAATGCTGGCGAAAATATTATGGATGTTGTTGGACCATTAGGGAAATCTTCACACATAGAAAATTTTGGAACAGCAATTAGCATTGGTGGTGGAGTCGGAACAGCAATCGCATATCCCACCGCAGTTGCATTAAAAAATGCGGGCAACTACACTATATCCATCATCGGTGGAAAAACAAAAGAATATGTTATCCTTGAAAATGAAATGAAAAAAGTTTGCGATGAGGTTTATCCAACAACAGATGATGGCAGTTATGGATTTCATGGTTTCGTTACACAAAAGTTAGCTGAGCTAATTAACTCAAAAAGAAAGATTGATTTTGTTCTAGCTATTGGTCCAATTCCAATGATGAAAGCGGTAGCTGAAACAACGCGACCGTTTGGAATAAAAACAGTTGTCAGCTTAAATCCAGTTATGGTAGATGGAACTGGAATGTGTGGAGGCTGTAGAGCAACAGTAGATAATAAAACAGTTTTTGTTTGTGTAGATGGACCTGAATTTGATGCTCACCTTGTTGATTTTGAAACTTTAGCTCGAAGAAATTCAGCATACCGTACAATGGAACAAATTTCAATTAATGAGCATGAATGTAATCTTGAAAAAGCTTTTGAGATTGCGATAAATAATAAAAGTTTATAATAAATTTTGAAATATAATTGAGAATTATTATGCCGGAACTAAGTAGAAAAGATAAAATGAAAATTCCCCGCCAAGCTATGCCGGAACAAAATCCGGAAATAAGGCGATCCAATTTTGAAGAAGTTAATTTAGGGTTTACCGAAGAGCTTGCAAAAATGGAAGCATTACGTTGTTTGCAATGTCCTAAACCGGTATGTATTGAAGGTTGTCCTGTTGGTGTTAAAATAAATGAATTTATAAAACTTGTTGGTGAAGGAAATTATATTGATGCGGCAGCAAAAATAAAAGAGGATAATATGCTTCCTGCAATATGCGGAAGAGTTTGTCCTCAAGAAGAGCAGTGCGAAATGAAATGTGTAGTAGGCAAAAAAGGAGAACCGATTGGCATAGGAAGACTCGAAAGATTTGTTGCAGATTTTGAAAGAGAAAATAAAGTTCCCCAAAATGTTGATAGGAAAAAGAAGACAGGTTATAATGTTGCAGTAATCGGGAGCGGACCCGCTGGATTAAGCTGCGCAGGAGACTTAATACAAATGGGGCATGATGTAACTGTGTTCGAAGCATTGCACGATCTTGGTGGTGTTTTGATATATGGCATACCAGAATTTCGGCTTCCAAAAGCAATAGTTAAATCTGAAATTGAATCATTAAAAAATTTAGGTGTTGATTTTAGAACTAATGCTGTAATTGGTTTTACAGATACTATTGATGAATTAATGAGTGATGGTTATGATGCGGTATTCATCGCCGTTGGTGCGGGATTACCAAACTTTTTGAATATTGAAGGTGAAAATCTGAATGGAGTTTATTCTTCCAATGAATTTTTAACTCGTGTAAATCTTATGAAAGCTTATAAATTCCCGAACTATGATACTCCCATTTTTAATTGTAAAGATAAAAATGTAGCAGTATTCGGGGGCGGTAACACAGCCATGGATGCGATTCGTACTTCGAAAAGGCTTGGTGCAAAGAATGCTTATATAATTTATAGAAGATCTGATGTAGAAATGCCTGCCAGAAAAGAGGAAGTTCATCATGCAAAAGAAGAAGGGATAGAATTTTTATTTCTTTCAAATCCTAAAAAATTTATAGGTGATAAAAGCGGTTGGCTTACTGGAGTTGAACTGATAAAGATGGAGCTTGGCGAGCCTGATGCTTCAGGAAGAAGAAAACCAATACCTGTATCAGGTTCGGAATACATACTTAATATCGATCTGGCTGTTATCGCAGTTGGTAATGGTTCAAATCCAATAATTCAAAAAACAACTCCGGATCTTAACTTTAATAAATGGGGAAACATCGTTGTCAATGAAGAAACTATGGAAACATCAAAGCCAGGTGTATTTGCCGGCGGTGATATTGTAACCGGCGGCGCAACTGTTATTCTTGCTATGGGTGCAGGAAGAAAAGCTGCAAAGGCAATTGATAATTATTTAGAATCTCAAAAAAAATCTTAGCACTAACTTTAGTAGAGAAAAATACTTCTGCGGAGTTACGCTTTTATTCAAATCCTAAATTTCTCTTCAGGATAACTAATAGATTTTATTAAATTGTCTTGTGTGATTTATTATTTTACTGACGAGACAAATATGTATGATTATCAAACAAAAGGATTTTTTGCCCAAGCTCCCGGTATGATGGAAGAGTTTTGCAAAGAAGAGCTGGTCGAACTTGGCGCTACTGATGTTGAGACAACTTACAGAGGTGTTTACTTTAAATCTGATTTAGCTAATCTTTATAAAATTAATTATACATCGCGACTACTTTCTCGTGTTCTTGCTCCGCTAATTACTTTCCCTTGTCATAATACAAGTGCACTTATTAAAACAGCAAAAAAAATCCACTGGGAAGATATTTGTTCAATTGAAAAAACATTTGCCATAAGTTCATCTGTTGCAAAAAGCGCTATTACTAATTCATTATACGCTTCTCAGGTTTTAAAGGACGGGATTGCAGATTACTTTAGAGATAAATATGGTAAGCGTCCGAATGTTGAGACTGTAAATCCCGATGTTAGGCTTAATCTCCATATCGAAAAAGATACTGCTGTGATTAGTCTGGATACATCAGGGGAATCATTACATAAGCGCGGTTATAGATTATTAGCGGGTGAAGCTCCAATGCAAGAAACTCTCGCTGCAGCAATTATACGGTTAAGTGGATGGGATGGAGAAAATACTTTGTGGGATCCAATGTGCGGATCTGGAACAATTATATGTGAAGCATTAATGCATTATTGCAGAATTCCGGCGCAGAAGCTTCGTAAAAATTTTGGTTTTTTTAATTTACCAAATTTTGATTCTGCCCTTTGGGAAAAAGTTAAAAAAGAATCCGATGATAAAATTCGTCCGCTGCCCAAAGGATTGATTACCGGAAGTGATAAATCGCAAAAGATGATTGATGTTGCAAGAGATAATCTTTCCCGTCTCTCTTATTCTGATTCTGTAAAACTGTCCTGTCATCCATTTCAGCATGTAAAAGAATTTAAAGATGGAACGTTGATTGTTAATCCACCTTATGGAATAAGGCTTGGCGAGATTGAAGAAGTACGCAAACTTTACACCGAACTTGGGGATTTTCTTAAAACAAAATGCAATGGCACTTCGGCTTTTATTTATACCGGCGATCCTTCATTGCGTAAATCAATCGGACTAAAAACAACCAAAAGAATTCCACTTGTAAATGGGAAATTGGAAGGCGTACTTTTTCAGATTGATAGTTATGAAGGCAGTAAAAAGAAAAAGTACATGATGAATACTGTCTAATCTTAAACTATAATGTCTTTGAATTACTGTTGTTAGGATTTATATTACTAAATAAAAATTATTGGTAATCAAAATGGAAAAATATTTTCATTCCTCAATATATTTTATCTGTATACTCCTTCTTTATTTGAATAAAATGTCGGCTCAGGTTTATATAAATCAAGCTGGATATCTAAATAATTTACCAAAGATATTTTACACTAATGTTGCTGCAGATAGTTTTTATATTGTAGAAGCATCCACAAATAATATTTTATTTCGCGACGAATTAATTTTATCAATTTCAAATGATCCTGCAACCGGACTGACATTATATCGTGGTGATTTTTCATCTTTGCAGAGAGATGGAAATTATTTTATTCGTGTTGGAAATGTTGATTCCTCTTTTGTTTTTAATATATCACAAAATTCATTTGATGATGCATACAAGAAATCGTTAAAAGGTTTTTATTTTCAAAGATGCGGCTCGGCATTAATATCAACTTATGCTGGTGTTTACAATCATCCAGCTTGTCATTTGTCAGATGCTGCGTTTCACTCATCAATCGGTGAAACAGGACAAAAGCAAACTACTGGTGGATGGCACGATGCAGGTGATTATGGAAAGTACGTGGTTAATGCAGGAATTACCGTTGGTACATTATTAATGGCTTATGAAATGTTTCCTGTAAAATTCGATCAGGATAATCTTAACATTCCAGAAAGTGGAAATGGTGTTCCAGATATTCTTGATGAAGTGAGATATGAACTTGAATGGTTGTTGAAAATGCAAAATGCAAATGGTGGTGTTTACTTTAAAGTTACGAAGGAACAGTTTGAATCCATCGTTCTTCCTAATAATGATTCTGGTACAAGATATATTTATGCAATTTCGAGCACAGCAACTGGAGACTTTGCCGCAATTATGGCAAGAGCCGGAAGAATATTTAAAAGTATTGACACATCTTTTTCTAACAAATGTTTAAATGCATCACTGCTTGCCTGGAATTATTTAACTTCCAATCCAACGATTATACCTGCAGGTGGATTTAAGAATCCGACAGGAACTGTAACCGGTGAGTATGGAGATGGTAACGATTCCGATGAAAGACTTTGGGCTGCAGCAGAAATATATTCTACCACAGGTGATGCAATATATAAATCTTATTTCGAATCTCATTACACATCGGGTGGAATTATAAACTCAACGATGGGATGGCCTAATGTAAAAGATCTTGCGCAGCTTACTTATCTTACTTGTAATCAATCATCGGCCTCAACATCTGTAAAGTCACAAATAAAAAACTCACTTATTAGTTATTGCAATGGTTTGGTAAATAGAACAACAGCAAATGGATTTGGTGTTGCAATAAATCCCGGTGAATATTATTGGGGATCTAACGCTGATGTTTTAAATAAAGCAGTATTACTTATTTATACTTATGAGCAAACCAAAAACAATAATTATTATGATGCAGCTTTAATGCAGTTAAACTACATACTCGGTACTAATGCTCATAATTTATCTTTTGTTACAGGCGTTGGAAACAAATCTGTTATGCATCCTCATCATCGTCCTTCCTGGGCTGATGGAATTATTGCTCCAGTTCCGGGTTTGTTGGCTGGCGGTCCAGATCAATATTTAGATGATGCTATTCTTAAAGCTAACTTTACAAGTTCAACTCCTCCAGCATTATGCTATTTAGATAATAATGATAGTTATGCATCAAACGAAATTGCTATTAACTGGAACGCACCATTGGTTTTTGTTTTGGGATATTTTAATGGTGATGGGTTGACTTCAGTAAATGATCAAGGATTTAATTCGGTTCCGCAAAAATTTGAACTCGATCAAAACTATCCAAATCCTTTTAATCCAAGCACTAAAATAAATTGGCAGTCACCAGTAGGCGGTCATCAAACATTAAAAGTTTATGATGTGCTTGGAAATGAAGTAGCAACATTGGTTGATGAATATCGAGAAGCGGGTAGATATGAAATTGATTTTAACGTAGCGCAGTCCGCCGCGGTGGACATTCCTGCGAGCGGTGTTTATTTTTATCGCTTGCAAGCCGAAGAATTTGTTCAAACAAAAAAAATGATTTATTTAAAATGATACTATCTTCATAATAATTATGGAAATAGTTTTTTCTTATTAGTATACTTTATCCAGTTAGAAAATGGAGTAACAAGCGGCATCCCGGCAATTCTTCCTCCAAATCCCATAAACCTATGAACAAACATTGGAATATTTGAAGTCTGAATTTTCTTCAGAACATCATTATAAATCTTTACTTTATTTTTTTCAGCAAGCTCGGATGTAACTTTATTTAAATTTTCATTTAACTGTTTAACTCGCAATTGATTTCTCAGTCCATTTTTAATTGATTCAAAAGAAAGTTTAACGGAATCATTGCCATCTTTTTTTTCAATTACCTGTAAAATTGCATAGGAATTGTTACGTTGGAATGGACCATATACTTCGTTTATTTTTAAATCGGATGCAATCTTTCCAACATCTCCAAGTGATAATATTGGTTTAAGTCCTGTTTCCCCAAAGGCGTTAACTAGTGAATCTGTTTGTCCATAATTTTTTATAACGGCTCCAAAATTCTTACCATCTTTTAAATCATTAAGTATTTTAGAAACTTCATCAAGATCTTTTAGAGAAATTAATCTGATATTGACAAGCCCTAAATTATTTGATGTATGCAATTCATTTATGTAATAATTATATAATTCATTATCGGTCACTTTAACAGAATCAAACATTGCATTAAAATAAAACTGAGCCAAATATTTTTGCTTCCATTTTGAGATATCATTTCGTACTTCGGAAAGTAATTCCAAATTAAGCTTATTTCCTTCTTGAGTAATTATCTGATCTTCAACAAATTGTTTTACCCTTCTTGAAAGCTTTTGAAGCACGATTGTAGAATCAAGTTGATTAACATTGAAACCATCAAAAGCTAGAACGCTTAAAAAATATTTTAAACTGATATTTTTATCACCAATCTTAAAAAGTAATTTGTTAAAATCATCAGTATTTAAGGAACTATTAATATATTCAAAATCAGTTTCAGTAAGTCCAAAATAATTAGCAGAATCATTTACGCTTGGTTTGATTTTTATTCGATTCCAAATTGATTTATAAGCCAGCGTAAATGTCTCAGAATTAATATTTATTTTAGTTCCGGATAGTAATTCAGTTCTGTACTCCTGAAATCTTTTTTCAATTCGTCTTTCTCTGATTTTCTTTCTCATATCATCAATAGCTTTTTGGTCATTAAGATCTATCGGTGTTAAAACTTTATTTTTAATTCTAAACATAATCCAACCAACTTCACTTTTGATAGGAGAAGTAAATCCATTTATTCCAAGTGCGTAAAGTGAATCTTCAATTTCCTCATCGTGCAAGCTGCCTATTGATACATCAATATCTTGTAAAGTGAGTCCTTTATTAATTCCGATGAGTGAATCAAAATTATTTTTAGTGTTTAGCTGATTATAGAAATTATAAATTCCCAACGAATCTTTAGCTGTAATAAGTTGTGTGTTCAGTTTTACCTGCGATTTTATTATACCATTGTTTATATCTGAAGCGGTCAGTTTCACTTTGTCATCAACTTCCTTTTTGAATAATGCGTCGCGAACGAACATATCTTTCAGAGGTTGAAAATAGAAATCAAACTTTTCGGTTGAGGCAAATCCCATTCTTTCCGCATCTTTTGCCCACAACTTTTCTGCTATTAGTGAATAAAGAAAATCATATTTTACTGAATCAGGATCAATGTGTCGATCATTTGGTATATAAGGAGAAAGTTCAAAACGAAGTTTAAATTCCTTAGCAGTTATTTTATCGTTACCTACCTGTGCAGCGATTGATTCATCTTTTTGAGCACATAAGATATTAGTCAGCAGTACACATACTAATAAAACTAAATATGATTTCATTATTCTTTCAAAATTATTTTAGTGTAAACTTTTCTTTTAATTTAATATCCTTCGATGAACTTCCAATCAATACTTCAAACTCACCTGCTTCAGCTACCCAGTTCTTTATTTTTGGATCGAAGAAACTTAATGCACTTTTATCAAGTGCAAACTCAATTGTTTTTTCTTCTCCGGCTTTAAGATAAACTTTCTTAAATCTTTTCAATTCTTTTTCAGGACGATCAATCGTTGATTGAATGTCTTTGATATAAAGCTGCACGACTTCACTGCCATTAACTTTACCAGCGTTTTTAAGTTTTAATGTTACGGTTAATTTATCATTCTTATTTATTTCTTTTGACGATAAATATATTCCACTATACTCAAATGTTGTATAACTTAATCCATATCCAAAAGGGAAGAGTGGTTTGATATTGTTTCTATCAAAATGACGATAACCAACATAAATTCCATCTTCGTATCGTGTTGTGCCATCTTCTTTTTTGTATGTGTTGAATGCAGAACAATCTTCCCACTTCATTGGAAATGTCATCGGCAATTTTCCAGATGGATTTGTTTCACCAAGTAGAACCTCTGCGATTGCATTTCCAGCTTGTTCGCCGGCAAACCACGCTTCGATCAAACCATCAACTTTATCTAACCATTCGTTCATTAAAACAGGCGAGCCGGTTGTTAGCACTATAATTGTATTTTTATTTGCTTCCGCAACTTTTTTAATTAATTCATCCTGATCGTTTGGAAGGATTAAATCTTTTCTATCAAATCCTTCGCTTTCATAATTATAATTTGTTCCTGCAAAAACTATTGCAACGTCAGAATTCTTTGCTGTTGTAATTGCATCAGTGATTAATTGATCATTTGGTTTTCTCCAACCGAATTTTACAATTGCTCCGCCGCCTTTTTCATAATACTCTAATTTTATTTTATATAATTGTCCTGCATTTAATTCTGTTGTGTAAGAATTTGTTAGTACTGCGTGATCACTCCAATCATTTATTACAAGTTTATCATCAAGATATAAACGAACACCGTCATCACTTGAAACATCTAATGTATATTTGTCTGATTTATCAGGTTTAACATATCCAGTCCATCTTACAGAAAAATTATCAACCTGAAAATCTTCAAACGGACCTTTATCATTCCACATAAAATTAATTGTCTTATCGATAACAGTTCTTTCAGGCTTGCCATCAAGATTCATATTGGTAAAGTATTCACCTTTAAGCCCATTTATTTTTTCATCTTTATCTACAAATAAAAATTTAGGATCAATTGGATTAGTATCACCATCAATCATTGAACCTTGCGCAAAATTAATTTTTACTTTATTCCCGATTTTATTTTGCAAAGCCTCTAAAGGACTAACCGATTGAAAAGGTACAACCATCGAACTTCCACCTCCGCCAGTAACAGCGACTTTACTATTTGGTCCAATTACAGCAATTGATTTTATTTTAGTTAAATCTAACGGAAGAATTGAGTTGTTATTTTTTAAAAGCACAATTCCGTCTTTTGCAACTTCCAGAGCGATTTGCTTGTGTTGATCGTTATTTAATTTTGATGAATCGTACTTGTAATCATCAAATAAGCCAATTGTAAACATCACGCGGAGAATTCTTTTTACTTTATCATCAAGTTTTGCTTCTGATAATTCACCACTTTTAATTTTTTCAAGAAGAGTTTCTTTGTTTAGATATTGTCCGGTTGGCATTTCAAGATCAAGTCCACTGTTAAATGTAGGAATTGTACTATGAACTGCACCCCAATCAGACATTACTAATCCTTGAAAACCCCATTCGGTTTTAAGTTTATCAATTAGCAGATAATCATTTTCACTGCAAAAATGATCATTCACTTTATTGTATGCAGACATAACAGCAAGTACGTTTGCTTCTTCAACTGCTGCTTTGAATGATGGTAAATAAATTTCGTTCAAAGCCCGCTCATCAACAATTGTATTTACCATATCGCGCTGATATTCTTGATTGTTTGCGGTAAAATGTTTAACAGTTGCTACAACATTTTCTTTCTGCACACCTTTGATGTAATCAACTGCGATTCGGGAAGTTAGAAAAGGATCTTCACCAAAGCTTTCAAAATTTCTACCTCCCATTGGAATGCGTGCAATGTTTACACAGGGTCCAAGAATCACGTGGCGTCCTTTTGATTTTACTTCTTCACCGATTGCAGAACCAAGTTTTGAAATCAGTTCGGGATTCCATGTTGCGCCCATTAAAATTCCTGAAGGAAAAGCTGTTGATTGATCCCAACGAACTCCAAGTGGTCCATCAGTCATATTGAGTGGTGGAATGCCGAGACGTTCGATTGCTTTGGTTTCAAAGCCTGTTCCGCCGAGCATATCAATTTTTTCTTCAAGAGTCATTCGTTTTAATAAGTCTTTAATCCTTTCCTCAATAGATAAGCTTTTGTTTTTATAGTCCTCGATTAAATTATCATTCGATTTCATATTAAATCCTAAGAAACAAATAATTGATAATATAAAAAGTAAAAATATTTTATTCATTTAATCACCTTTGTAAATTTTTCTTCCATATTTATTTTTTAAAATAATTAATAGTGATTGAATTAGTGCAATTAGTGTTAATTCGTGGCATGTTATTTTACACCAAGTGCTTTTAGATAACCATTATTTATAGTGCAATTTTTAAATCTTATATTTTCAACCAAATTTGAAAAAGCTTTTTGAATAATTTCTTTACTTGGTTTTGCATTTCTTATCTCCTCAAAATTTTTCTTTGTAGTTTCAGCATACTTAATAATTTCTTCCCACCCTTTTGTTTTTGGAAATTGTACTATTCCACGATCTGAATCCATTTTTTTGTAAGGCCAAAAACACCAGCCAATATTATTATTTTCAAGAAGCACTCTAAATGAATCTATCCAGGCGTTTTCATTTTCACCGCTTTCACCAAGCCAAAGCGGGACATTATATTTATTGGAAAAATCAACGTACTCCTGAATTTGTTCTTGTACCGGAGGCATCCAGTACTTATGAAATGTGTAAACTAACTTATCATCAAATGGTTTGCCGAATATTTTAAAGTTTGTATTCCATTGTGCGCCGCCAATAAAAATTATATGATTGCTATCCACTTCACGAATTGCACTTGTAATTTTTTTATAAAGCGGCTCAAGAAGTTTGTTTAGTTCTTCTTTGTTTTCTCTGTAATGTGGGATTGGTTCGTTAAGCAAATCATACCCAATTACAATTGTTTCATCTTTGTATCGCTCTGCAAGTTTTTTCCACAATGCAATTGTAGTTTGCTGAGCTTGTTCATCTTCAAATAAAAATGGATAACTCCAGCTATCATCAATGTTATCACCTGTTTGACCGCCAGGTGCTGCGTGAAGATCAAGCACAACGTAAAGATTTTCTTCTTTGCACCATTTAATTACATCATTTAATCTTTTAAATCCTTCTTCAAGCCAGATTTCAGGATGATCTTCTACCAAAAAAAGTTTGAAGTTGAATGGCACACGAATATGATTTAAACCAGTTGATTTTATAAAATGAATATCTTCTTTTGTTATGTAATTATCCCGGAAAGATTTCCAGAACTTACGTGCCTCATCAGCACCAACTAATTCTTTGAATGTGTTATCAATCAACCGAAAAGAGTTTACGTTTTCAAAACTGAACATATAACCTTCAGGATTAAGCCAGTTGCCAAGATTAATTCCTTTTAATAAGATTGGTTTTCCATCAGGAGCAATAATTTCTTTCCCTTTAACTGATACAAAACCATCTTGGGGAAATGTATTTGCAGATACTAATAGTAGAAGTAAAACAAACAAAATATTAAATGATAAATTTAGATTATCAAAAACTTTTGTCACACTGAGCTTGTCGAAGTGTGACGAATTTAGCAACTGATCGATTTTATTAATATTCATTTTTGTTTATACCTTTTGAAAGTTTTCTTAATAAATCAAAGTCTCCAATAATAAGTGCTTCTTTTTTTGCTCTGCTCCAACCTTTAATCTGTTTTTCAGCTTTAATAGCATCATTTATTTCAGTGAATCTATTTGAGTAAACTAATTTAACTGGTAACCGAGATGAAGTATAACCTTTATAAAAACCCAAATTATGTTCTTCTATCCTTTTTTCTAATTTTGAAGTTACTCCCGTGTAATAGCTTCCATCAATACATTCAACTATATAAACAAAATAATCTTTCATAGAGCGTAAAAATATGGTCAGTCTTCGTCCTTCGACAAGTTCAGGATGACTCAGACTGACATTGGGTTTTTAAACCTACTTTATTCATTGTTGTTAAAATTTTAGAAGTGGACTTAAAAATAAACAATCCACGGCTTGCACAATGCGGACATGATTGCTGTGCACTTATAAATTTCTCGGTTTTAATTGAAGAATTATCTTTAAAAAATAATTTAATCTTTTCAAATAATTTCATTTACATTTTTCATCAAACATCAACCATTAAACATTTTATTTTTTATCCAGCGATTGTTCTAGCAGCCATTTATATAATTCTTCATTGTTATAAGTTTCAGTCCACGAATCATGATTTGCTTCTGGATACACAGTAAACTTAACATTAGAGCCGCAGGATTTTAATTTTTCTACCATTTGTTCTGATGCACCAATTGGAACAACAACATCTTTAGCTCCGTGAAAAACCCAAATTGGTAAATTAGCGATCGAGCTGGCTTTTGAAGTATCTGCCCAACCACAAACGGGTGCAATTGCAGCAAAACGATTTGGCTGTCGTAATGCAAGTTCCCATGTTCCGTGTCCGCCCATACTTAAGCCAGTTACATAAATTCTGTTTGTATCAACTCGATATTTTGCAACAACTTCATCTAACAAAGCAATTAGAATATCTACATTCCAAAAAATATCATCCGGGCATTGGGGGGAAACGACAATAAAAGGAAAGTCTTTTCCTTGATTTATTAATTTAGGCAAACCATGTGTTTTTACTTTTTCAACGTCAGTTCCTCTTTCACCGATTCCATGCAGAAACAGCACGAGCGGAAAATTTTTTTGGGATTCATCGTAATCTTTAGGAAGATAGAGTAGATAGTTTGCAGGTAATGTAAGTCTGATTTCTTTTTCAAAATGATTAACGGTTTGTCTTTCTGTTTGAGCTTTCATTTGTGTATTTAGGATTAATGAGGTTAATAAAAATAGAACAAAATATTTCATTGAATTTTCTCCTCTAAGTTTAAGAACTAATTCTTTATCAAGCATTAAAAATATAAATCAGATTAATTCTTCTTATAAACCCTCACGTAGTCAACATCCATTTGTGCAGGAAATGCACTTGGATCAATTCCCTGAGCTCCGCCCCAATCACCGCCAACAGCTAAATTTAAAATCAAATGAAATCTTTTATCAAAGGGCCAGTACTGCCATCCTTTATTTTCATTATTGAAGGAAAAGTACTTTGTTTTATCAATATAAAAATCTATATGATCTGCAAACCATTCTATTGCATAAAGATGAAACTGAGTTGTTGCAGTTGGAATAGGAAGCGTTGCGGTTTTTTGTGTTCCAATTCTATGATTGTAAGCCAGAGTATGAATTGAACCATGAATGACATTTGGATCATAGCCCACATGTTCCATAATATCAATTTCACCGCTCTCAGGCCAACCGCCATAAGACCAATCTGTTGACAACATCCAGATAGCAGGCCAGGTCCCTCTGCCAGTTGGAACTTTTGCAGAAACTTCAATTCTTCCATAAAGCCAATCGCCTTTATCTTTAGTTCTCAAGCGTGCAGAAGTGAAATATTTGTTCTGATAATTTTCTTGAATTGCCTTGATGACCAACTTACCATTTTCAAGAAATGAATTTGTCGGAAGGGCAGTGTAGTATTGAAGTTCGTTGTTTCCACCTCCATCACCATTTACTTCCCATGACCATTTTGTGGGGTCAATATTAGTTCCATTAAATTCATCATTCCAAACTAAAGTGTAACCTGGAATCTCTGGGATAGAATCTTTGGGTGCAGTGGTGCTATCATTCTTACTGCAACTTGCGAATGAGATTGAGATAATTGCAAATTGCATCAGTAAAATTTTTGATAATATTTTTCTTTTCATTTTTGATCCTTTTGTTTACGTCATTGTGAATGAGTCTTCTGCCATAGGTATCCCCTTGGGGAAAGTGAAGCAATCCATAAAAATTAAAAGATTGCTTTGTCGAGGACTCCTCGTAATGACAGGCTTTTTATTATTCAACTAACTCAAACTGTGATTCAGTAACATCAACAGAATTAGTTCCAACATAAACTTTAAACAAACCTGGCTCTGATTTAAATTTCATATCAGCAGCAGTGAATCTTAAATCTTTTTCTTGAATTGTAAAGCTAACTGATTTTTCTTCACCTCGTTTAAGCATAACTTTTTTAAAGCTTTTTAATTCTTTAACCGGACGAGTAACACTTCCAACTAAATCCTGAACATACAATTGAACAACTTCTTCACCATCATAATTTCCGGTGTTCTTAACTTTTACAGAAACAATAATTGAATCTTCATTTGTGATTTTATTAGTACTCAAATTTAACTTATTGTACTTAAAAGTTGTATAGCTTAATCCGTATCCAAAAGGATAAAGTGGAGTAAGTGGAAGATCAAGATATTTGGATGTGTAATGATTCTTTAAATCTCCGGGTCTCCCGGTATTTTTATGATTATAGTAAATTGGAACTTGTCCAACTGTCCTTGGAAAAGTTACAGGTAATTTTCCACCTGGATTGTAATCTCCAAAAAGAACCTTTGCAATTGCATCACCTGCCATTGTTCCTGCGAACCATGTTTCAAGAATTGCATTTGCATTATCATTCAACCAATTAATTGAAAGCGGTCTGCCATTCATTAATACAACTATAATTGGTTTTCCTGTTTTTAATAATTCTTTGGCAAGTTCTTCCTGAACACCTGGTAAATCAAGCGTAGAACGACTGCAAGCCTCACCGCTCATATCTCTGCTTTCACCCAGACATAAAATAATTAAATCAGATTTTTTTGCAATGTTAACAGCATCTTTAAATCCTTTAGTAGATGGATCATCTATTTTGCATCCTTCGGAGTATAAAACCTGGGTCTTCGCATCAACATAATTTTTAAATCCTTCAAGAACAGTTGTAACATCTGCAGAATCACCTAAACAACCCCAGCCGCCGATCGGATCTACAGATGAATTCGCAAGCGGACCGATAACGGCAATTTTTTTGTAATCCTTTTTGAGAGGGAGAATATTTTTGTCATTCTTTAATAAAACAAAAGATCTTTTTGCAACTTCAAGTGAAGCAATTTTAATATCTTTTGTCATTATGTTTTTTTCTTCACGATCTTTATTGCAATAACGGAAAGGATCGTTAAATAATCCAAGCATAAATTTTATTTTTAAAATTCTTTTTACAGATTCATCAATTAAATCTTCATCAACTTTATCTTCATCAACAAGTTCTTTAAGGTAAGTTATGTATGATCTGGATTCCATATCCATATCAAGACCTGCATTCAAAGAAATTTCCCCGGCTTGTTTTAAATCTGAAGCGAAACCGTGATTAATCATTTCACCAATTGAATTCCAATCACTAACTACAAATCCTTTAAATCCCCATTCCTCTCTTAGAATATCGTTTAATAAATATTTACTTCCCGAAGAAGGAATACCACCTATCTCATTGAATGAAGCCATGATTGTAAGTGCACCTGCATCAACACCGGCTTTATATGGTGGAAGGTAGACATCACGAAAAGTTCTTTCAGAAAAATCGACAGTGTTGTAATCTCTGCCGCCTTCAGCACCGCCATAACCCGCATAATGTTTTACACAAGCTATAATATTTAAATCAGATAAATTTCCTTGATACCCACGAACACGGGCAGCAGCCATCAATGAACCGAGATAAGGGTCTTCGCCGCTTCCTTCCATAATTCTTCCCCAGCGCGGATCGCGGGCAATATCAACCATTGGAGAAAATGTCCAGTGAATTCCTGCTGATGCTGCTTCGAGTGCCTGGTAGTGTGCGGACATTTCAACAATTTCTGGCTGCCAGGTTGCTGCTTCACCAAGCGGGACTGGAAAGGTAGTTTTAAAACCATGTATTACATCTAATCCAAATATTAATGGGATTTTTAATCTTGATTCTTGAACAGAAACTTTTTGAAGTTCGTATGTAAACTCAGCACCAATTGCATTAAGGAATGAACCAATTTTTCCTTCGCGAATTAATTTTTTGTATTCATCGGGAACCGAAACTTTAACAGTCGGTCCCCAGCTAATTCCATAGGATAATTGATTTAGTTGTCCAATCTTTTCATCAAGCGTCATTAATGATAGAACTGAATCAACTCGTTCTGCAATTATTTCATCTTTGGATTTGATTTCCTGCGAATAAACAAACTCGTTGCTGATAATTATTAAAGTTAAAATCAGTATTAAAATTTTTTTTTCATTCATATCTCATTATTCTTGATTTATAAAATTTTTTAATTTTTAATATGTTAATCCAAATCCATAAGGGAAAAGAGGATCGTAAGTTGTATCACCGTAATTGATGGGAACTTGATTCATTGCTCTTGGCCAGCTATGGGATAACTTTCCTGTGAAGTTGTAATCACCAAATAACACATCAGCAATTCCTTGTCCTTCAGTTCCGGGAAGCCACGCGGTTACAAATGCTTTGCAATCATTGATAACATTTGTGATTATCATTGGTCTTCCGGAAATGAGGATGATTACATAAGGAATCCCTGCATTTTTAAAATTATTAATTGCAGTTAAATCTTCCTGATCCAATGATAAATCCTGCCGATCGCCGGCACCTTCAGCGTAAGGAGTTTCACCAATAACTAAAATTCCAATATCACCAGGTTGGGCGCTACTTCCGTTATATGAATAATTAACTTGTGTTGTATTTGATACAGTATTTTTAATTGCCTGATAAACAGTTGTCCCTAAAATAGTCTCACTACTGCTACCTTGCCAGGAAATTGTCCAGCCGCCGCATTGATTGCCAATATTATTTGCATTTTTTCCTGCAACGATAATTCTGTTAACAGTTTTTGCTAAAGGAAGAAAATTATTTTCATTTTTTAAAAGTACTAATGATTCTCTAACACATTGCCTTGCTATATATCTATGAGTTGCAGATCCAATTGTAGTTGTTAAACTTCTGTTAGTGTAAGGTTTTTCAAATAGACCCAATTCAAATTTTACAGTAAGGATTCTTCTTACAGCATCATTAATTCTATCTATTGATACTTTATTCTCTGCAACAAGTTCTTTTAGATACTGAATAAATTCTTTATAATTATTTGGAACCATAACTATATCAATCCCGGCATTTATCGAAGACTCGATATCACTTTTATAATCGCCGGGTAATTGATCAATTCCTTGCCAATCCGAAACAACAAATCCTTTAAATCCTAATTCACTTTTTAAAACATCTGTAATCCAATATTTGCTTCCATGCATTTTCTGTCCATTAATACTGCTGTAAGAAATCATTATAGATTTTACCCCAGCATTTAAAGCAGAAATATATCCCTGCAAATGTAATTGTCTGATAGTTTGTTCATCTGCAACAACATTACCTTGATCATGCCCGCCTTGAGTTCCACCATCACCAAGAAAATGTTTTGCACAGGCAAGAATATTTCCATCATCAGATAAAGTTGTACCCTGAAATCCCTTTACCATAGCGGCAGACATCATCTGGGAAAGTTCCGGAGTCTCTCCAAATCCTTCGTAAGTTCTTCCCCAGCGTTCATCCCGCACTGTTGCAATACAAGGAGCAAATGTCCAATCTATTCCCGTTCCCGATACTTCCTCTGCAGTTACTCTGGCTGCTTGCTGAATTAATTGTGGATTTCTTGTACAGCCTAATCCAATGTTATGCGGAAAAATTGTAGCGCCATAAACATTGTTGTGTCCGTGTACTGCATCGATTCCGTAAATTATAGGAATTTTTAATCTGGTTTGAAGAGCAAAGCTTTGAAAATTATCATACATGTTTGCCCAAGCTTGTGCTGAATTTGTTGATGGTGTAGAACCTCCACCGCTGAGCAAAGAGCCGAGATAATATGTTTTTATGTCTGAAACATTTTGTAATGCACCACGTTCTGCTTGTGTCATCTGCCCGATTTTTTCATCGAGTGACATCTGCGACATAAGTTGATTTACTCGTTCAGAGATTGAAGGATTATTTTGATTTGCTGAGCTTGGGTTGTTTTTACAAGAAAAAAGGAAAACGATACTAATTATAAGAGATAATAAGTATAATTTTTTAAGTATGCTGATCATAAATTCTCTACTACTAAATCCTCTTTGATCTGAAAATAGCGAAAGGATTAGAGACGTATAATTTTTATTAATAAAAAATGTAATGTATTCGAATATTTAATCAAGTTGTTATTGCAATCTGATCTGTTTTAATAATTTCATTCCAAATTAATGCACTTGCGCCAAGCACTGCACTGTTTCCTTCCGGTAAACCGGACTGTAGAATCTTTACTTTGTTTCTGAATACATGAAATAAATTTTCTTCCAGCGATCTTTTAGTCGGATCTATTATCAAATTACCTGCATGTGCTAATCCACCAAAAAGTATTATTGCTTCAGGACTTGTAACTGCAACTGCATCAGCTAATTTTAATCCTAACACTTTACCAGTAAATTCAAAAGCTTCTAATGCAAGTTTATCTCCGGCTAATGCTGCTGAATATATTAATTTTGAATCAAGATCATTATAGCTAACATTTCGTAACGTACTTTCTAGATTTAAATTAGCTAAGAGTTCCATTACAGTTCGTTTTATTCCAGTTGCGGAAGCATAAGTTTCCAAACATCCCTTTCTACCGCAGCCGCATTGTCTTCCATTTGGATCATAAATAGTATGACCGATTTCACCCGCGAAGCCATCTGATCCATAAACTAATTTGCCATCAACAACAACGCCGCTTCCCAAACCGGTGCCGAGTGTTATTACAATAAAATCTTTCATTCCTTTTGCAGCGCCAAAAAGCATTTCACCAATCGCAGATGCATTTGCATCATTAGTGATTGCGGCAGGAACATCATAATATTGTTTGATGATTTCAATAACGTTAACATAACCCCATTTAAGATTAGGTGGATTTTCAACTGTACCACGATAATAATTTGCGTTTGGTGCACCAATTCCAACGCCCTTTAATAGGCATCTATCCGAGATATTTTTATATAAGCCTTCAGCTTCAGGATACAATCTTGAAAAAAGATCAGCAGCACTATTATGTGCATTGGTAAGGATTGAGGATTCGGCAAGACATCTACCGTTAATATCTACAAAACCAAAAGCGGTATTCGTTCCACCGACATCAATTCCAAGTGTTACTTCAGTTTTCATGATTAATTTATGCCTTAACAGTTTTTGAGTAAGAAGGTATGTGTCCTTTTATACCATAATATGCAATGTAGATATAGCAAAGTACAGGTAAAATGAAAGCGTGATGAATACCAATGTTATCTGCAAAAACTCCTTGTAAAACTGGAATGATTGCGCCGCCGACTATTGCCGTGCAAAGGATTCCAGAACCCTGTCCGGTATGTTTTCCTAATCCATCAATTGCAAGAGTGAAGATTGTTGGAAACATAATTGAGTTAAATAATCCAACAGCTAAAATACTCCACATTGCAAATTGCCCAAAAGTAAGCATTGAAGTAAT
The DNA here is from genome assembly GCA_036170275.1 of Ignavibacteriaceae bacterium. Classification (GTDB taxonomy): domain Bacteria; phylum Bacteroidota; class Ignavibacteria; order Ignavibacteriales; family Ignavibacteriaceae; genus IGN3. The sequence goes on along the minus strand of JAVHOU010000027.1, from coordinate 30,709 downwards.
AACCAGTATGGCTGCACAAATTGCAAGTATTGCTAAAGTTCTTCCGGGTTTTTGTTTGCCGAGATTGAATGCAATAAAGTTTAATCCAACTAAAACAAGGAATGTTAAAGTTTTACCAAATCCTGAAAGCGAAAATGTTGAAAGGTTTTGATATTCCTTGGAAACATATAATGCAATTATCAATGCAAGAACAAATACAAGTGCTGCATAAATATTCTTTTTCTTAGTATCAGTCATACCTGATAATGTTATTGATCCAAAAAATCTTCCGATCATTGCACCACCCCAGTAAAGTGCAACATAAGTTCCAGCCTGAGCTTCACGCATACCTAAAAGTTCTTTGAAATAATTTACCAGGAAACTTCCTATTGAAACTTCACCACCTACATAAACAAAAATTGCAATTGCCCCAAGAACTAAATGTTTGTAACCCCAGGCGCTTTTGTGATGGTCATCGTAATTTACTTTTTCACCGCTTTCGGAAGTTTGATTTGCAGCTTCAATTTTGGGGAGTTTAAAAAGAGCGAAGATAATTGCAACTGCAACAAGCATTCCGGTTAGTAATAAATAAGGGGTTTGAACAGAAGCGGCCTCCGTTATTTTATAAGCGTCCACATCTGTCATACTCATTTTTGCCAATTCATCAGCACTTTTAACCGCGATGGAAAGAATAAGAATTGATCCGAAGATTGGGGCAATTGTTGTTCCTAATGAGTTAAAAGCTTGTGAAAGATTTAATCTGCTTGGTGCTGTTTCTGGTTTGCCAAGAATTGCTACATAAGGATTTGCGGCAACTTGAAGCAACGTTATTCCAGATGCAAGTACAAATAATGCAAGTAAAAATATTCCATAGGAACGATATCCTGCAGCAGGGTAAAATAATGCAGTTCCAAGAGCGGCTGTAAGTAAACCAATAATTATTCCGGTTTTGTATCCAATCTTTTCTACCAGCATTCCGGAAGGAAGAGAAACAATTGCATAAGCAGTAAAGAATGTAAATTGCACAAGCATCACTTGCGTGTAGTTTAAATCAAAAATTGCTTTTAAGTGAGGAATGAGAATATCATTTAAGCAAGTTATAAATCCCCACATAAAAAACAGGGAAGTTAAAACAATAAGTGCGGGCGTATAATTAGTCCCGTTACTATTTGTAGTGCTGCTTAAGTTTGAAGAAGTAGATGTGACAGCCATTGGTTACTCCACATAAATTATTAAAGGATTGTACTAAAAAAAGTAATATAATTTTTATGCAAAGATAATTATTTATCCAATTATTATGCCCAACAAAGCAAAGATTAAATCTGCCTAACTTGTTAAGCTTAGCGGAAGTAGAAGATAAAAATTAATTGTGCCTTATTATTTTAATAAGAAAAGCTTATTAAATTGATAACGAAACGATTGTGGTGGAAGAAAAATACACACAATAATTTGGTGGATTTAATTCTATATTTGAACATAATCTAAAGGAAATTAATCTTAATTATTTTGATAAAGAGAAAATGAAAAACATTGAAAAGTTTTTTTATATCATTATAAGTATAATGCTTTTAGCAGTATTTATTTTTTTTACATTCCTTTTCTCACCAAACGGATTAGATTCTCCGCTAACATCAAAATTGAAAACCATTTATTTTGTAGATCATATTTCCTCAGCTCATCAAAAGGTTATCGATCTTTTTAACCTAAAATACAAAGGGCAGATAAAAGTTGAGACGATAAATCTTTCATTCGAAAAATTTAGTACTAATGAAAGGAAAGAACTTCTTGCGCGTTATTTAAGAAGTAAAAATGATCGTATTGATATTTTTGCTGTTGACCAGATTTGGGTTCCGAGATTTGCACGTTGGGGAGTACCGCTTCAGAAATTTATGGATAGCAAGGAGATAAGTAGTATTATTCCAAACGCCTTGCAGACTTGTTATTATAAAGACACATTGGTTGCAGTGCCGCTTTATATTGATATCGCGGTAATGTTCTATAGGGATGATCTTTTAAAAAAAATTCCTGATTATAACGCAACAGTAAATGAACTTAGTAAATCTGTAACATGGGAAAAGTTTATTGAACTTCACAAAAAAGATAATTCAAATAACCCATTTTATATTTTTCAAGCGGATGATTATGAAGGATTGCTTTGTTCATTTACGGAATTAATGGCGGATCAGAATAATCCAATGGTCAGTAAGGATGGGAAAATCCTGATCAATACTCCTGAAGGAAAAAAATCTTTGCAGCTTTTGGTTGATCTTGTAAATAAATACGGAATGTCTCCCAAAGATGTAAGTTTCTTAAAAGAAAATGAGAGCTTCAGATACTTTGCAAAAAATAATGGATTATTTCTTCGCTCCTGGTCCAGTATGCTTGACGATAAGGTTGATTATCTTACTGATGAAATGAGATCTAATTTAAGGATGGCGCCTTTACCTCATTTTGAAAATACAAAGCCGACTTCAGTTTACGGCGGTTGGAATTTGATGGTATCGCAATTCACTGAAAAAATTCCTGAAGTAATTAAATTTGCAAAATTTTTAATGAGTGAAGAATCGCAAAAAATTATGTATCAAGAAGGCGGATACCTTCCGACAAATAAAAAACTTTACGATGATTCAGTATTTGTGGCTAAGCATAAAGAGATAATTTTTTTCAAAGAACTTTTTAAAACAGGCGTTCACAGACCTTTTATGGAAAGTTATACAAATGTTTCCGATATTCTTTCTTATTACATAAACAGCGCTATAAAGGGTGAAATATCGGTTGATAAGGCATTGCAGGAAGCGGAAATGAAAATTAAAGAAAAAACAATTTTAGTTAAGTAGTTATGAAAACTTCAAAGCTGGTTGATAAAATAAAAGAGCATCATTTTGAGTTTAAACATGTTACCGTGCTATTCATTGTTTTGTTTGCTTTTCAATTAATTGTTTCTTTCATCAATAAAGCAGCAATTAAAAATTTTTTAAAAACAACTCAGGAGTGGTATCAGAAAGAATCCGCTGAAGAAATTGCAAATCTAACAACAACATCTCTTGAATTGGTTCTTGAGTCATTCGATCCCAAAGAAAAACTTCGTAAAGAAAAGGAAGTTAAAGTTATTCAGTCGTTTGATATTATTTTTAGCCAACAACAGTTGAAGCATAATATACAAGGCTTGTACGTGCTTGTTCGCAAAGGAGATAATGTTTTTGCAATTGATGACGGGAGGGTTTTATATTCATTTCTAATTGATCATTCGGAAGTTGGAACAACAGAGGATAAGAAAAAATTAGCAGTTATTGATATTTATAAAAACATTGAAAAATATCTTAGTTCAAAAGAACAAATTAAAAGTATAATTACAGGTGAAAAAACTTTTCATATCTTTGTCCCATTAGTTTTAAGAGGTGAATATATCGGTGCGGTGTATATGAAAAACACACCCGATTTCAGCTTCATCAGCAATCAGGTTATAAGTAATTATGATGAAACTTCTATCATATATCTGTCGCTTATTTTGTTCGGACTGCTGGCGATGTATTTTATTTCTTCATATACCGTTAAAGAAAGAGACGAAACCCAGAAATTGTTTTTTGATGAGCACGAAACTAATTTGAAAAAACAGATCAACTATGAGAAAGAATTGATTTTTACAAAACGAATTTATCATACACATCATAAAGCAGAAAAAATTATGGGATTTATCAAAGAAGATTTACGCTTAATTGCACCGGAAAATATTAATGATGTGAAGTACAGAGTTTCAAAATATTCAAATTTTATTTCGCGCGTTATTTATGATATGAAATGGTATGATCCGCCAATTCAAACAATACGTAATCAGATGTTTCGTACAAACTTGAATGAAGTAATTAAATTCATTGTTGATAACATTTTTTTACGTATATCATCTAAATCAAATGCCTATGAAATTAAGTTGGAAACAGATTCCAACTTGCCCATAGTTCCTGTTAATGAGTTCGTTGTGTGGGAAATCATTGAACCTTTAATTCAAAACAGTATTGATCACGGCGGCGAAAGTAACCTTGTTATAAAATGTAGAACAATTTTTGATGAACAGTTAAAAAAATCATACATAATAATTGAAGATGATGGTAAAGGAATTTCGCCCGAACTTCTAAAGTTAAATGATGATGGAATTAAACATATATTTATAGAAAATACAACTACAAAAAATACAGGTCTGCAAAACTCCGGTTACGGATGTTATATCGCTTATGAAATTACCAAAAGATGCGGTTGGGATATTGATGCAATAAATCTTGAAACAGGCGGCTGCCGATTTACAATAACAATTTCAAACTAAGCAGAAAGCTCAAATGATTTTTGAAGGAAAAAATATAAACATTCTTCTTATTGAAGATGAAGATTATGATGTAAGAAGAGTGATGAACACAATAAAACCTTTTGAAGACCGCATAAAGGTTGTTGATACTGTCTCTAATGGTAAAGCAGCATTGGAATTGCTGCACTCTAAAAAAGGGCAGTTTGATATTACTATTATGGATTACCAAATCGCCGGTGGAATTATGGGTGAAGAACTGATCCAAAAAATTAAAGAGATTGATACTGCGATTCAGATAATTGTTATTACTAAAATGACTATAAACATTAGTGATTACAATTTTGCAAATAGACTTATTAAAGCAGGAGCTTTTTGGTACTGCACAAAATATCCGGGTGATATCGAAGAATTTATTTATCAGCCCACTGATTTTATATTAAGTATTTTTAATGCTCATGAAAAATGTTTGTTGGAACGTGAACGATTTCGATCTTATCAAAAGATGCACAGAAATGTGGAAGATATTCTTGTGCAGAAAAAAATGGTAGGGGAATCACAAATAATGACAGAGCTTAAAGGAGAGATTAAAAAATTTGCAAACAGTAATGTTAATACTTTAATCAGAGGAGCTTCAGGCACGGGTAAAGAATTAGTTGCTTACAATATTCATTACCGCAGTGATAGGAAATATGAAAATTTCATAATTATAAACTGCGGCAGTTTACCAAGTCAGCTTGTGGAAAGTGAATTGTTTGGGTATGAAAAAGGTGCATTTACAGGTGCTGATAAAAAGAAATTGGGATTGTTTGAAATTGCAAATCGCGGAACAATTTTTTTGGATGAAATAACAGAACTTCCATTACAAGCACAGGTAAAATTATTAAGAGTTATTCAGGATGGTGAGATAGAAAAAATTGGCAGGACAGAAAAAATAAAAGTAGATGTAAGAATAATTGCAGCAACAAATCGTAACATCGAAGAAGAAGTAAAAGAAAAAAGATTCAGGGAAGATCTTTATTACAGATTAAACGTCCTTCCGATATTTGTTCAAGATCTTAAAAAAAGAACTTCTGATATTCCATTGTTGATAGATTACTTTTTATCCAATATAAGTATTGATATGGGAAAAGATAAACCTGAGATTCCAGACGAAACTATGCAAGTATTTTTAAACTATGAGTGGCCAGGCAACGTTAGAGAATTAAAAAATGTTGTTCAAAGAATGTTATTCAGTTCCGAAGGACGCATTACTCCTTTACTTGCAAAAAGAGCATTGGGAATTCAAGAGGCGCCAGCTTCTGATAATGAATTTGGTTTTGGCGATATGTTTAACACAGAAAATATTATTCCGTTAAAAGATATGGAAAAGGTTTTACGTGAAAAGTATTTTAAATTTGTTAGATTAAATTCTGATTCGGATACAGACGCTGCAAAAAAACTTGGGTTAGCTCCACCGAACTATTACAGAATGGCTAAAGAGCTGGGATTAAAGAAGACAGAGAATGAATAATTATTTTGCAAAAGAATTATCAACAGGAATATTTATCTTTAGTCTTACTAGAAATAATAAAGTTTTATCCAAAAAAATGATTTTGATGAAGTAAAAATTATAAACGTAAAAAAATAGAAAAATAATTGAAATGATTATTCTTATCATTAAAATATGCAAAAACCTTTTCTCAAAATATTTATAGTTCTCTTCTTCTTCACTCTTTGCAAAGTGATCACAGCACAATACCGTTCCTTTGCATTTGAACGGTTTACTATTGAGGACGGATTATCCAACAATTCCATTAATTGCTTATTACAGACAGGTAATGGATTCTTGTGGATCGCTACAAAAGACGGACTTAATCGCTATGATGGACAATCATTCAAAATATTTAAAAACATTCCCTTGGATTCAACTTCTCTGCCGGAAAATTATATAATGAGTTTGTTGGAAAGCCGCGACGGAACTCTTTGGGTTGGCACTTGGGGCGGGGGATTGTGCAAGTATAATGCAATGTATGAAACATTTACAAGGATTGATTCACCTTCTCCTCTTGATGGTTATATCCAATGCCTCTTTGAAGATAGCCAAAATAATCTTTGGTATGGTACAACTACTGGTGGGCTCAATAAACTGAATCAGAAGACGTACAGTATTCATTCTTATAGTAAAAAGTTCGGCGGTAAAATACAATTTCCAGCGGATAATATTACATTTATCACTGAAGATCAAAAAGGATTTTTATGGATCGGGACCTGGAACAACGGACTGATTCAATTCAATCCCAAAACCGAAACTTTTAAACAATTTACTCATAACCCTACAAATACCCATTCAATTGCCAACAACGGTGTCTGGCATATTTATAATGATGATGAAAAATATCTTTGGTTGTCTACTTTTTCCGGAGTTGATTTACTCGATTTAAATACTTATGAAATTACGCATCAACCAAACTTTTCTGTTGAAGAAAAAAAACATTTGACCACTCCTATCAGACAAATACTAAAAGACCATTTCAGTAAAATTTGGATCGGAACATATGATTATCGCGGATTATTCTATTATGATAAAAATGAAGGAAGAAAACGTTTAGATAACAATGTTCTTAATACTCTTATTAATGAAGAAGATAATCCAAACTCCATCTCTTGTGATCGTATTCGCTGGATGTATGAGGACCGAAACGATAATATCTGGATAGGTACTGAAGACGGGTTGAACAAACTTCCAGCAACAAAACCATTTATACAATACAGACATTTCCCTTTGCGTAATACAAGTCTCGGCGGAAAAGTAGTTAGTAGTATTTGTGAAGGGAAAAATAATACTTTATGGGTCGGCTTAGGCGGTGATGGATTTGATAAGATTGATCTTAATACTGATGTCATTGTACATTTTAATCATTACACCGATAAACAACACAGCCTGTCAAATTATGATGTTATTACCATCTATGAAGATAAGAATGGAATAATTTGGATCGGAACGAGGTACGGTGGGTTAAATCGTTTTGATCCGAGATCGGGAAAAATTAAATACTATCTTCACGATACAAAAAATCCTAAAAGCATATTAGCGAATTGGGTACAGCAAATTTTAGAAACCCGGGACGGACTATTTCTAATCGGGACGAATGACGGACTACAAATCCTTGACCGAGATAATGAAACCTTCACTTCTTATAAACCAGTAATAAAAAATGATACGGTTTCTTTACCATTAACGCTTTCAGTAAATGCTTTGTTTGAAGATAGAGAGGAAAATCTTTGGATAGGAACTTGGCTTGATGGTTTGTTCCGTTATTCTCCGAATGAACAAAAACTGTATCATTATATCCCGGATATAAAAAATCCTTTTAGTTTAAGTGCAAGCAAAGTAACCACCATTTTTGAAGATGCCAAAGGATTTATTTGGATTGGTACGCATAGCGGCGGTTTGAATAAGTTTGATAAAAGCTCAAAAAAGTTTTATCGGTTTACTACACATAACGGACTTCCGAATGATGTTGTCTTCGGTGTGCTTGAAGATCATAGTGATAATTTGTGGGTTAGCACTTTAAATGGATTGGCAAAACTTAATCCTTTAGCAAATGTGTTTCGAGTATATGATGTTTTTGACGGACTTGTGTATAACCAATTTAATTGGCGTGCAAGTTATAAAAGTAAATCGGGCAAAATGTATTTCGGTGGAATAAACGGGTTTATCTCCTTTTATCCCGATTCAATTAATATTGATACAATTCCTCCACTAATTGCATTCACTTCTTTTCGGGTTTTTAATAAAGAAGCGTCACTTCCGAAGGCTCTCACTTCAACAAAAGAAATTATTTTATATTACAATCAAAATTTCATTTCAATTGAATTTGAGGCATTAGACTTTGCACCAAAGCAAAAACACACCTACGCTTATATGTTAAAAGGAGTTGATCCAGCTTGGGTGAATGCTGGCAGCCGTACAATTGCCTTTTATACTGATATTCAATACGGCAAATACGCTTTTTATGTTAAGGTAAGTAATGCCGATAATGTTTGGAGCGAACCAATTTCACTTTCAATTGTTGTGCTGCCGGCTTGGTGGATGACTTGGTGGTTCCGGCTACTCGTGATTATTGCCGTTATTCTTTTCGGAATCTTCATTCACAAATATCGTGTGAACCAATTGTTAAAGATTGAATACATTCGTTACAACATTGCAAGCGATTTGCATGATGAAATTGGAAGTAATCTAAGCAGTATTTGTGTGGATAGTCAGATGCTTATTAAAAGCACTTCATTGGCCGAGAACGAACATGAACTTTCATCTGATATAAGTAAAACAGCTTCACAAACTCTTGATGCTATGAGAGATATTATTTGGTTTATCAATCCTAAAAATGATGAAGGAGAAGACATAATCTTTAAAATGAGAGAAACTGCAGCAAGATTATTGGTTGGTATGGAATGGGCTTTTAATTCAACAAGCGGAATTAGATTTAATCTATTTTCTCTTGAACAGAGGCGCAATATTTTTCTTATATATAAAGAAGCATTAACAAATGTTATAAGGCATTCAAGGGCAAGTAAATGTTCAATTGATATTGATGGTCAATCTGATCAATTAAGTATTACCGTTAAAGATGAGGGTGAAGGTTTTGATGTTAATAGTACCAAAAAGAATACAGGTTTACTAAGTATGATAAAACGAGCTGAAAAAATAAAAGGTAAGTTATTAATTGAAAGTGAAATAGGTAAAGGAACGGCTATTACTCTAAATGTTAAAACAAAAAGTTTATTAAAGAATTAAATAATGTTTTTAATTATTGGTGTAAATAAAATTAAATGTAACTATACTAACGCCCATTTTATAAAGTAGCCACAGATTCGTTATTGCCTAAGTACTAATAAACAATTATTCTTTGAGGTAAGTAAACTTGGTTATATAAATGCCGCAAACATGGTATAGACTGAAAAGTATATTATTAATATTTTTATTGTGAATAAAAATTGAAAAACGCAATTCATACGGAAAACAAAAGAATAAATATTTGGTTGGTTGAAGATAATCTACGATACAGAAAATCTATGGCCACTTTAATAAACGGAACTAAAGGTATGAGATGTATGCATGCCTTTGTGTCTTGTGAAGAAGCTATCGATATGTTCGCACATGATTCTCCGCCTGAAGTTATTCTCCTAGATATTGGTTTACCGGGAATAAGTGGTATACAGGGAATTGAAAAATTCAAAAAACTTTCTCCTTCTTCACTCATTTTAATTCTTACAATTTACGATGATAGTGATAAAGTATTTGATGCATTGTGTGCCGGTGCTTCAGGTTATCTTTTAAAAGATTCATCTCCAGAAAAAATAATAGAATCTATAAAAGAAGTTCTATCAGGTGGTGCACCTATGAATATGAAAATTGCACATAAAGTGCTTAATCTTTTTGCACAGTTTAATAAGAAAAAATCTGATTATAGGTTGACGGACCGTGAGAAAGAAATTCTTCAGCATATTGTTGCAGGACTAACGAAACAGCAAATTGCCGATGAATTATTTCTAAGTTTTCACACTGTTAACACGCATCTAAAAAATATATATATCAAACTGCATGTACATAATATTTCTGGCGCTGTTTCAAAAGTCTATAAGGAAAATATCTTATAATCTGCACATCATAACCATCTAATTAACCCCCAAATTTTGCATTTACACCAATTTTTGTATTTCTAAATTGTTCAAGATACCACGAACATGCTATTGCCATACTTAAACAAATAATATAATTTTTTTATGCTTAATAAATCATAGATTAAATGAATTATATAATTCTTGCAACCCCTAACATGGCAGAGGCAGAACTAAAGAGTTATCACTTGGCAGGAAGTAGTATGCAATGGAAACAATTATTTTATTCAGGCGATCATTTTGCATGCAGTCAAATTATTTTGTCTTGAAAATATCGCTACCATTTTGAGATGTTCGAAGTGACAGATTTACTGCAAACTAAGTAATGACTGACTTAAATAAGAAGTTGATGGCAATTTAAGTGATAAACAAAATATTTTTTCAAAATAATATTTTAATGAGCATGTTCAACTAATTCGTTACTTACAAACATGAATATTATATTAATTCATATAATACCATAAACTATTTCCTAGCAAGAAAGGAAAAATCTATCGGGCAATAGATGTTTGTTATAATTCACAAATAATTTAATAACACAAAGGAATAATATTATGAAAAAGATTTTTTTACTGCTAGTCGTTTGTATAGCAATAACGGTACCTTTAAAAGCTCAATGGCTTGTAAACGGCTTTGAAACCGTCGCCCAAGATTCAATGCTTTCGTATGATCATACTTCCGCTGCAAACAAGGCTGAATATGTAATTTTAACCGACACGGTAATTGCCGGCGGCTCGCAACAAGGCGCGGCAGCGTTGAAAATTGTATATAGCATCCAACCTAATCAAAGTTGGGGAGGATATCTTGGGATGAGGTTCTATCGTCCGCGTGCCAAAGATAATACATATTATGCAAATAACAATCGAAACCTATATAGAGACAGCACGTACTATAATTTTGGTGGTGCAAAGTACTTAAGTATATGGTTTAACAACCTTGTTCCCCAAAGTCAAGTTGCTAAGGCGAAATTCCGTATTAGACTTGATGAAGGAAGCGACCCAGCATCAAATTACTGGAATACTGGTTCAGCTGAGCAATGGTTTTTCGATTCGTGGAATGTGTTCGACACAACTGCTGGATGGAAGCAATTGCTAATACCGCTTGTGGACAGAGGAGCGAGTGGTTCACCAAACGATCAGGGATTTTGTTGGACAGGATGGAACGATGGAGGTTTAGGAATTACTAAACACGTACTGGACTTTAATAAAATTGTTAAGCTTGGTTTTGAATTTAGCAGTAGTCAAACTTTCGCTCCCGATACTACGGTACAGGGTGTGATTCTTTTTGATAATTTACAATTGTTAGATTACAAATATGAGCCAATAATTAAATTTAATGATTTTGTTGCAGATACAACAGGCCTTACATTCGCTGGAAACGATCAAGGTAAAATTACTCTTTCTGAAGAAACAGTGGATACTCTTATCTCTCCTTCAGCATTAGCAATTGATTATAAAGTGAATGTGGCGCAAAGTTGGGGCGGATATGCAAATATGACAAGAAAATTGCCTGAGGGAACTTTTCTACCAAATCTGGCACTAAATCCAGATCTATTATTATTTGTTAAAGTTAAAACTCCGCTTACTCCGTCCACTGATACGATTAGTAATAAAATTATAATGCGTCTCATTCTAAAAGAGAAAAGCGGCGATACATGGTACACAAGAATGGATGTGAAGCTCGATGAGCTTGCACTCGATCTTGGTTGGCAAATGGTAAAAATACCTCTGATCGGTCTCAAGGGTCAGTGGACACAACACTTCAATAGACCATTTGATGGTTTTTATAATGTATATGATTATGCAAATACCAGTACGTTCGATCCGGATTCGATCGTATCATATACAATAGAATTCGCGGCTAATATGTTACCTGGCGATCCATTCAATGCAAGCATTTTATATACCGGAAAACTTCTTGTTAGTACACTTATGCAGGCAGGTTCACGAGAAGATCCTCGGTTAGTGGATCTAATTCCTCCGATACCAGTAACAGGTATTTCTGCACAAACGGTGACTGATTATGTTAACACAATAATATGGAATGATGTACCTGGCGAAGCAGGTGCAACCTATAATGTGTATTTCAGTAATCAGACATTTACCAAAACTTCCGATGCCGGAGTAGTACATCTTCCGCTATTTAATTTAAACACTGGCGTTCAAACTACAACACACCTCTTGCGTTCGCCTATTGCTGATCAGGATGTAACATTTTATTACGGCGTAACAGCAAAAGATGCAAATAATAATGTAAATCAACCGGCAGTTGCCGGACCGTTTACAAACCTTGCAAAAGGCACTCCGGTAATTTCCTCGACAGCGCCTCCAAATTTTGTAGCAGATGGCTCGCTGAGCGAATGGGTAGGAATTAAACCGATCATATTAAATGCATTCACAGGTGATAGTTTTAATGGTCACGTGGTGCCGGGCGGAAAGTTAACTGACAGTCTTGATCTTTCAGCGAAAGCATATCTTGCAATGGATGCCAATAATCTTTATGTAGCGTTCGATGTAGTTGATGATACGGTTTCCATTGATACCACTGGTCCAAATACTTGGGCGCAAGATTCTCCGGATCTGAACATTGGTTTGTATGATTCGAAAGGTCTGAACCATACAGGGTATGAACGTGGAGCAATGCCGGATCATATGTTTCGTTTTTCATTAAACCGTCTTAACAATGATCATAATGGAACAGTTGTTATGTATCCCGGAGTGAACTATATATTTAAGAAAAAAACATTAAAGCCAGGTTATATTGTTGAAGCAAGGATGCCGTTTACTTTACTTGCGGCATTGTATACCGGTGATGCTGTATTCGTTCCACAAGTTGGCATGACCATTCCTATTGACTTCTCGATCAATGATCGCGATGGAAAAACCGGTATATGGGATCGTGAAGCAATTCTTGCCTACAATTATTTGAATAATAATAGCTCATATCAAAATCAGTATAACTGGGCTTATACATGGTATGGCGCAGGTCCATCCGATGTTCAACAAGATGCCGAAGTAGCATTAACATTTGAACTGTTGCAGAACTATCCGAACCCATTTAATCCGACAACGAACATTAAGTTCAGCATTCCACAATCGGGAAATGTCAGCTTGAAAGTGTTTGATATTCTCGGACGTGAAGTGATGACTGTTCTGAATCAGTTTGAGGGAGCAGGTTCCTATACAGCAACTTTCGATGCATCGAAACTTGCAACAGGTGTGTACATCTACAGATTGGAATCAGGTTCGTTCCGTTCAGTAAAGAAAATGATGCTGATTAAATAGTGCCATTTGGCACTATTGTAAATAGCAGATGTAGTCTTTTCTATAGCACTATTGCGATCGCCTCCATGGTGGGGCGACCGCAATCTTTTTGAGAGTATTTTTTTTGTGACAATTGAAACATCAGCATTGCACCGTATTATAAAAGCAGCATTTCACACGACACGCTATTTTTATAACATGGTGTATAACAATAATAAATGATACTTCTATGAAAAATTTACGAATACCAACCATACTGATTTCTGCGGTACTTTTTGTAGCACTTCTTCCTTTGTTGTTGTATGCCGGGCAAACAGGAAAGATTGTCGGAAAAGTCAGCGAAAAAAATTCTGGTGCACCGGTCATTGGTGCCAACATTCTTATACAAGGAACAAATTTCGGCGCGGCTGCAGACATTGAAGGATTTTACAGTATCAGTAACATATCACCGGGAACGTATGTGTTATCGGTGACGTCTATTGGATATAAAAAATCAATTATCCAAAACGTTATTGTGAAGATCGATTTAACAACAGAAATTAATGTGGAGTTAGAACAGACAGTGATTGAAGGCGAGGAGGTTATCATTATTGCGAAGCGCCCGTTAGTACAAAAAGATCTTACGTCGTCATCGGTAACGCTTTCATCGGATGAAATGAAAATAATGCCAGTAGAGAATCTTTCGCAGGTCATTAATTTGCAAGCTGGTGTGGTAGGTGGACACTTCCGAGGAGGACGCAGCGACGAAGTTGCATACTTTGTGGATGGAGTGTCTGTGAACAATCCGATTAGTGGCAACGCGGGATTTATTCCAGAAAATGCCTCTGTCCGTGAAATGGAAGTTATTAGCGGAACATTTAATGCAGAATATGGACAAGCAATGTCCGGTGTGGTGAATATTGTAACGCAAGACGGTTCATAGGATCTGCGTGTATCGCTGGGAGCCTACATCGGCGATTATTATACCAACCATACCGATCTATTTCTGAATCTTGATAAGCCGAATTTATTGCGCACAAAAAATTATCAATTTAGTTTAAGCGGACCGACCTATATCATAAACGATCTATCATTCTTTATGACGGGACGATTGCAAGATGAAGAAGGATATTTGTACGGCAAACGTGTCTATAGAGTGACAGATACTAAACCAACATTTCCGAATCCGAACGACCGCTTAGTATTTTTTAACCACAATACCGGCGACGGCGCGATTGTTTCGATGAATCCATATCGTAAATATTCGTTCAACGGAAAACTGACTTATTTCTTCGACGCATTCAAATTAAGTTACAGCGGATTTATTGAAAGTGCAAAATGGAAAGATTACGATCACTCATTAAAATGGACACCGGATGGTGTCATAAATCGTTTCAGTGAAAACTGGATACAGAATTTTCAGATCACTCATATCATCAGCAACAATACATTTCAGTCGTTAAAATTCTCACTGAATAAATTTACCGGCAAAGGATATTTGTATGAGAACCCGTACGATGCACGCTATGTTGATCCAAACCAAGGTTTTCCGGAATCAAATTACACTTTTCGATCAGGCGGCAATCAAGGTGGGCGGTACGAGAATCGAAGTCAGACGCTAATCGGGCAATGGACATTTGCATCTCAAATAACAAAAGAACATAAAGTCAGTCTGGGAGTAGAAGGGCGCATACATAATCTTTACGATCATGGCACAGGGTTGGTAGTTATATCAACAGAAGCAGATTCAGTATTTACACCACAGTATCCGCAGCTCGGAACAATTGGCAACCAGAGTTACAGCAAATCACCCTATGAAGCTTCTGCATATGTTCAGGACAAAATGGAATACGGCATTATGATTATCAATGCCGGTATTCGTCTTGATTACTTTAATCCGAACAGCACAATATTGTATGACTTGAAAAACCCGACCCGTAATCCATTATTCCCCGATGCCGGCAGAATGCAAAAGACAACAGTAAAAGTTCAGGTAAGTCCGCGTCTTGGCGTCTCGTTCCCGATTACGGATCAGGGCATCATTCATTTTTCGTACGGCCATTTTTTCCAAATTCCATCATTCGGCAATTTATATACAAACTCGGATTACTTAGTTGCGCCGACTGCACAATTACAAAGCGTGACGGGAAATCCTGATATTGAACCACAGCGCACCGTTATGTATGAGATTGGTTTGCAGCAACAATTTTTTACCAACATTGGTTTTGATTTTACTGTGTATTACCGCGACATCCGTAACTTGCTCGGCACGGAAATCATTGAGACTCATGAAGGATTTAAGTATGCCCGGTATGTGAATCGTGACTACGGCAATGTTCGCGGATTTATTTTATCTGTAGAAAAACAATTTACGGATTATTACAGTCTGCGCGCAGATTACACATATCAAATTGCAGAAGGCAATGCATCCGATCCTCTGTCGGTATATTACAACAACCAGTCAGACCCGCCGCTGGCGACGAATAAAAAAGTTGTTCCATTGAATTGGGATCAGCGCTCGACATTAAATATTTCGATAAATGTTGGTGAAAAAGAAGATTGGATGTTGGGATTAATCTTTGGATACGGATCAGGTTTTCCGTATTCCGAAAGTATACGTGTCAGCGGCGGTCTCACGTTTGAAAACGGCGGAGTGAAGCCTCCGACATATACATTAGATTTTCGTGCTGAAAAATCATTTGCGCTGTCAGGCGTGCACATGAATGTATTTATGCTTGTCTATAATGTGCTCGATATTAAAAATGAATACAATGTTAATAGTGCAAGTGGACGTGCGAATGTCGATTTATATACGAACGAAGCCGGTCCGATCTACGGCTTAAATACATTGCAGGAATATTTGAACAACCCGACATCATTCTCATCACCACGTAATGTGAGATTTGGAGTTAATCTTGACTTTTAATTTACTTATCTGAACAAGGAGTAGCAGCATGTATTCATTTATGAAAAAAATATCTATATCACTCCATATAGCACTACTGAGTCTGCTCATTGTTGATATGGTAGAAGCACAGGTAACTCAACAAATTCAAATGTTTCGTGACGAACCCAAAGGAAATATCCAATATCGAAAAAAAGGACTATTGGATGGGAATCTTGTTCGAACAGTTTTTCAAAATCAAGGTGAGGTTTCTGATTGGTTTAGCGGTGTCGTTTCGGGACCGCACGGTGAATGGCCTAAAGGAACAGGTCATCGCAGTTTAGATGGTCTTGCAGTGTATGTGGGATCGAAAGTGAAGATCTTTGATGCTCAAGGAGGTGAAAAATACATTACTCCGATTGAATCTTCATACCGTGAAGGAATGGATTCTGATCCTGTTACAGGTGCTCTTTGGGGATGCGAACCGGTTCCCGGATATGTCAATCCGCAATCAAAAAGCCCTGCAATGAATATAGACACATCAACTTTCCCTGTAAAATGGCCTCGATCAGTATTTTATGATTTGTATGGAACAGAAGAAGATTCGATTGCAAAATGGGATGGATATTGGTACGGATATTTTGGACGTGGTGTTAGCAACGCACAATTGGAAACGTTTTTTGTGTATGATGATTCGAAAGATAAAGAATTTACAAGACCCCCGAATAATTTTTTTCCAATTCAATCTGATCTGGATCGCGGTGGACTTGGTATTCGTGTTGAAGTACGCGGATTTCAGTGGACGCATGTGCTTGCCGAAGATATTATTTTTTGGCATTACGATGTAATCAATATCTCTGACAATGATTTAGATTCTACAGTGTTCGGTACTTATGTTGATCCAAGCGTTGGTTCTGCGCAAATTAACGATGCAAAGTTTGATAAAGTACTTGACCTTATGTACACGTGGGCACCAAGCGGGAAAGGGCTACCGGATAATTATAAAACAGGGTATTACGCACAAGCATTTTTAGAAAGTCCGGGTAATGGAATAAATGGAATAGACGATGATCAGGATGGAATGATTGATGAACGCCGTGATGATGGTATAGATAATAATCATAACTGGGTTGGCTTTACTGATGCAAATAAAAACGGAACATGGGATCCGGATGAACCATTAAATGATGACGTGGGGAAAGATGGTGTCGGGGTATACGACCTGCAATACAAAGGACCCGATGAAGGTCAGGGGGATGGAAAACCAACACTGGGAGAACCAAATTTTGACAGAACAGATAAAGATGAATCAGACCAGATCGGTTTGCAATCGGCTTTTGTAGGTGTTCTACCAACTGATGGCTCAGGTCCTCTTCCCAAAAATGATGAACATGTGTGGGATATAATGACCAGCGGATTTCGAGATACTTCTGTTACATTGAGTAACATCAATTGTGTTTTTTCATCAGGAATATTTCCACTGAAAAAAAATAAGCGGGAACGTTTTTCTGTTGCACTAATATGGGGAGATGATCTCAATGACATTATCTTTAATAAAATTACCGTGCAGGCTATTTACAATGCAAATTATAATTTCTCACAACCTCCATATACACCAAAACTGAGCGCTGTTCCGGGAGATAAAAAAGTATATTTATATTGGAATGATGTTGCAGAAAAATCGTACGACAGATTTCTGAGACAGTTCGACTTTGAAGGATATTTATTGTATCGCAGTGGTGAGCCGGAGTTTCAGGATATTAAAACGGTAACAGATTCAAGGGGACAAGCAAGATACTGGCAGCCAATTCAGCAGTGGGATTTGATTGATAGCATCAAAGGCCCCGATCCTGTAGGAATTAATGGCGCGCATTTCTGGCGTGGTGATGACACAGGATTACAGCATTCATTTATTGATACAACAGTAACAAATGGAACACGATATTATTATGCACTCGTTTCGTACGATCGTGGTGTTGCGCCTACAAGAATTGATCCGCTCAATGGAGCAACTGGCGGACTATCAGCATCGGAATGCACGAAAATTATTTCTGAAGATTTCAACGGTTCGTTAAAATTTGTCGATCAAAATTGTGCGGTTGTTACACCGAATGCACAAGCAGCCGGTTATGTACCGGCACAACTTGAAGGAATGTCTACACCGTTGGAAAACGGCGGCATTGGAACAGGATCAATGATGACGAACATTGTGAATCCGAATTCGGTGCTCGAAGGGTACACCTACCAAATAAAATTTGATTCTACCGGCAAGGTTCCTAATTACAAAACAAAATCGTTCAATGTATTGCGCAAAGCACAATCAGGCGCAACGGTCGATACACTATTCAAAAACCTCTCAGTCAAAAGTACAACACCGGCGTTTGATGGATTGACAATCAATATCAATAATGATATGGTAGTTGTTTTGGATAATAAGGCAACGGGTTTGCTTCCCCCATACAAAACCAATGCGACTTTAAAAGCAAGTATAGATCGATCATTTCCACCAATTAATGTTGCATGGCCTGCCGATTATGAAATACGGTTCTTCAGCACAAAGCAAGATGTTGGAGCCATAGAAGACTATCCGACATTCATTAAAGATTCGGTGAATTTTACGATCACCAATATTACGCAGGGATACCGTTGTAAATTTCTCATTGAGGATATGGATGCTAATGGAAAGTACACTACAGGTGATTCCATTCGTATTATTGATGGCTATAAAGACGATAGCAATTTTAAGATCTGTTACACGTTCTCCTATAAGTTCACGCAGAATCCTCCGATTCCTCCAACAGAAGGGGACAAGTTCGTCATCAAAACAAAAAAACCATTTGCCGGCGGTGATTATTTTGAATTTAAATCGCATGCAGCGGGTGTGAATAATATTGCCGCAAAAAATCAACTTGATAAAATTTCCGTAGTTCCCAATCCGTATGTTGTAGCGGCAAAGTGGGAACGCCGATCGTTGTATCAAAGCGGACGCGGGGACAGAAAAATTGATTTTATTAATCTTCCGCCGGAATGTACTATAAAAATCTTTACAGTAAGCGGTGCGCTTGTGAAAACAATAGAAAAAGTTTTTTCTGCAACCAATGGTGCTGTGTCATGGGATCTAATTTCAGATGACGGAATGGAAGTAGCATACGGTCTCTATATTTATCATGTAAATGCTCCTAACATTGGCGAACATATAGGCAAGTTTGCTGTTATCAAATAAAAAAACCAAACAATAACTATGAAAACAAAAACTATTTTTCTCGTTGCTGTCGTACTAATATTCTGCACATCATCAATACGTGCGCAGGCATTTAAATCGAACGTTTCTAAAAAAGGGACAACCGCCGCTCCCTTTCTTTCTATCGGTCAGGGGGCGCGGGCCCTATCAATGGGTGGTGCGTTCGTAGCAGTTGCCGACGATCCGAGTTCGATGTATTGGAATCCTGCAGGCATCACGGATATAAACGGCACTGCGTTTGTTGTGGATCATACAGAGTGGATTGCCGGTCTTCGGTATAATTATCTTGCAGGTGCAATACATCTCGGTGATCTCGGAACACTGGGCGTTTCGTTCACTGCATCGAATACAGAGATGCAGGTAACCACAGTAGATAATCCTGAAGGCAACGGAGAAACATTTTCTGTTTCTGATATTGCAGTCAGTGTCGGGTATGCGATAAAACTTACCGACAGATTTTCTATAGGGTTCAATCCGAAATTTATTTATCAAAAAATCTGGAAGATGAGTGCAAGCGCTATAGCAATTGATATCGGTGTGAAATATGATACACCGTTTGATGGTGTGATTCTTGGAATGTCGATTTCAAATTTTGGTCCGAAAATGCAAATGCAAGGAACGTCTTCATCGGTTTTATTCGATCCCGATCCGTCAACGACCGGTAATAACGGAAAAATACCTGCCAATCTTACAACGGAAGAATGGGCTTTGCCGCTGAACTTTAAGGTTGGTGTTGCATACAAAGTGTTATCCGACGAGACGAACAAACTTATTCTTGCCCTCGATGCTTCGCATCCGAATGACAATTATGAAAGCATTAATCTTGGCGGAGAATATATTTTCAATGATTTTCTTGCACTGCGCGGTGGTTATAAATCCATGTTCCTAACGGATTCAGAAGAAGGAATAACTCTGGGTGTTGGTATAAAGTATGCCGTTGTCGGTAATTTTCAGTTTATGTTCGATTATGCTTATCAGGATTTTGGCATCTTGAAAAATGTACAAAAGTTTTCTATCGGTATTGTTTTCTAGAATAGATGAAAAAACTTATTATTAATTTTTTAATTGTGAATAGAATTTGAAAAAAACAATCCATACGAAAAACAAAATAATAAATATTTGGTTGGTTGAAGATAATCTTTAATATAGAAAATCTTTAGCTAAACTTATAAGTGTAGTTGAAGACATGCACTGTTCTCATGCTTTCATTTTATGTGAAGAAGCAATTGAGGTGCAATCAATAGAAACTTTTCCAGAAGTTA
Source organism: Ignavibacteriaceae bacterium (assembly GCA_036170275.1). Classification (GTDB taxonomy): domain Bacteria; phylum Bacteroidota; class Ignavibacteria; order Ignavibacteriales; family Ignavibacteriaceae; genus IGN3. Next base: position 10,143 of record JAVHOU010000027.1, on the reverse strand, counting down.
TTTTGCCGGATAGTGATTTGCCGGGAATCAACGTTATTCAAAAAGTTCTTTCAACCGAAGAAATTTTTGAATTTCTAATTAAAAATAAAAGGAGAATGACTGTGAAAAAATGGGTTCAATTTAGCTTAGTTATTTGTGCTTTCGTTTTTAGCGTAAGTAGCTTTGCCTCTGTAAAAGTTGTTGCGCATAGAGGAGGATCAATGTTGGCGCCGGAAAATACGCTGGCTGCTTTTAACAATGCAATTTCATTGAATGTCGATTACATCGAATTGGATGTTCAATTGTCAAGCGATGACTCATTAATGATTATGCATGACCTCACTGTTGACAGAACTACAAACGGTACAGGTACAGTTAGATCGAAGACCTATGCTCAACTTCGTGCACTTGATGCGGGTTCAAAATTTAGTTTGGCTTATGCCGGAGAAAAAATTCCTACGCTTTCCGAAGTTTTTGCTGCAATAAAAAACAGTGGAAATACTACTATTGGACTTGCCCCGGAATTTAAATCCTCCGAGTCGAATGTAATTCAATTAGTTGTTGCCGAAGTACAGAAATGGAATTTACAAAGTAGGGTAGTACTATCAAGTTTTAATCTCAGTCAATTAGTTTCAGTAAAAAACTTAGACCCAACTATCAGAGTTCAAGTTTATGGCAGCGCAACAAATTCTATGATTGATGGATTGAAAGCTATGGGCGGAGAGTGGATTGGAAGTGATGTTACCACACAACCTCTTGTTGATTATGCTCATACAAATGGAATTATTTTTAATAGCTGGACGATTAATAGTGCAAATCAGATGGTTTCGTTAATGGCTTTAGGTGTTGATGGTATTATTTCTGATGATCCTAAAACATTAATTGCCGTAAGCGATACATCTGCTCCTTCTAATGTTGTTGTGAACTCGGCATTAGCAACCGGAGAAACTGATATTACTTTAGATTGGCAGCCATCCACTGATCCAGAAAGCGGGATTTCCGGTTATGAAATTTATCGTGATGTTAATCCAAATCCCACAACCTTGTATACCACAGTTGGTGATACTACAAGTTATGTTGATCATACCTTAGTTGAGCTTCAACCTTTTTATTATCGTTTAAAAGCAGTAAACGGTGCTGGAATAAAAAGTGCCAATTACAGCAATGAAGTTTCAACAACTACCGGTACGGATGTTACAAAACCAGTTGTTGCTTATGTAACGTCAAGCGGAGATACTTCAACTGTGGTTGTAGAATTCAGTGAAAGAGTTGATCAAACTACTGCCGAGACCGTGGGTAATTACACAATTAATAAATCTGTTTCTGTTCTGAATGCTAAATTAGCTTTGGATCAAAAACAAATCATTCTTACCACAACACAAATGTTAGATACAACATACACACTTACCGTAAAAAATGTTAAAGACAAAGCTATTACTCCAAATGTGATGACTACAAGCTCAACTATTTTTTGGCATAAGAATAATTCATCAGACATTGTTGCATATTATAAATTGGATGAAACGCAAATTGTAGGATCTGATACTCTTATTTACGATGCTTCTCCAAATGCTAACAATGGTATACTAAAAAATGAACCGGTTGTCGCTTCAGGATTTTTAGGCAATGCACTTCAATTTGATGGAGTAGATGATTATGTGCAGTTTTCTCCATCGCCTACATTTGATATGCCGGGTGGTGTAGTATCTCTTTCTGTCTGGACAAAATTAAATTTATTACCTTCTCAACTTCCTGGTGCTTTTGGTCCAATTTTCGACTCTGAAACGGATCAATATGTAATATATGAAGATAGGGGTAACAATCAATTACGATTTAAAGTAACCACAACAGGCGGGGCTGCTCGTCCTGCTATCCAAGTTGCAGATTTAAAAACGGGCGAATGGATAAATGTTGTTGGTGTTTATGATGGAGCCAATGCTAAAATTTATTTGAACGGTGTCCTAAAGGGTACACTTCCACTAACCGGAACTGTGAATCCCGGACAAGCTGCAACCTTAGGGAAAAGCGGAACGACGTTTTTTAGCGGTGAAATTGATAACGTTAAAGTTTTTAATAGAGCTTTAACTGCACAGGAAGTGGCTGATTTGTATACTCAATCCAAAACTATTGGGGTAAGTCCAAATCCTTCTGATGTAACCTTAAACGCTCCTGTAGTCAACGAGACGGACGTAACTTTAAGTTGGACACCTTCCGTTACTTATGAAAGTACGATGATGGGTTATGAAATTTATAGAGATGTTACTCCTTTAGCTACTACTTTAATTGCAACTGTTGATAGAAATCAAACTGCTTTTGTTGATAATACTGGCACTGAAAACCAAACATTTCATTATCGTGTAAGAGCTAAAAATTCACTTGCGCTTTTTAGTTTAAATTATAGTAACGAAGTAACAGCAACAACTACAACAGATACACAAGCACCAATAGCTGCTTATATCACTTCACGCGAAAAAAACACTAAGGTTGTTGTTGAATTCAATGAATTGGTTGATGAAGTAAGCTCGGAAAATATTTCTAACTATTCGATCAATAATGAGATTTCAATAATCAGTGCTCAATTATGTTTGGATGGCAAGACTGTTATCCTTAAAACATCAACTATGTCTGTTGGTTCATACTATCTTACTTTAAACAATATCCAGGATAGAGCGGTAGTTCCAAATTCAGTTATTCCTTTTAGTTATTATTTGTTTAACCATACAGGATTCCCTTCAAATTTGATTGCATACTATTCAATGGATGAAACGCGTGTTGATACTTTGGTTGATGCATCTATCAATGGTAACAATGGCGTATTTATGAATGGCACTACAATAGATAAAGGTCATTCAGGTAATTCCCTTGTCTTTAATGGTGTTGATAACTACGTTCAATTTGCTGCTTCACCATCATTTGATATAACAAGTGGAGTTGTTTCAGTTTCTGCATGGGTAAAATTAGATTATCTGCCTACTGAAATGACAATGGCATATGGTCCTATATTCGATTCTCAAGGAGATCAATATGTTATTTATGAAGATAAAGGAAATAAAGAATTTCGATTTAAAGCAACTACCTTGGGTGGTGCTGCACGTCCTGGTATTACGCAGGCTGATCTAATTACCGGACAATGGATAAATGTTGTTGGTGTTTACAATGGAACAAACGCAATGGTTTATCTGAATGGAGTAAGGAAGGGAATTCTTCCTTTAACAGGAACAATATTGCCGGGGCAGGTTGCCATGCTTGGTAAAAGTGGAACCGCAGGTACTCCTGCATTTCTCAAAGGAAATATTGATTATGTAGCGGTGTTTGATAAAGCGCTTTCAGATGCTGAAATTTTAGAGATGTACAATAACTATAAAGTTCCTGTAGATATTATAGTTCCAGTTGAGCTTACTTCTTTTAATGCTGTTTCTTCAAAGAATGATATTAGTTTAACTTGGGAGACAGCAACAGAAACTAATAATCAAGGGTATGAAATTCAAAGAAGCTCCAATAAAATCAATTTTGTAAAAATTGGTTTTATTAAAGGAGCAGGCACTTCAACTGAAAAACATACTTATTCATTTATCGATGATAATCCTACAGCAAATAGAGTGTTCTATCGACTTAAACAAATTGATTTCGATGGAACGTTTTGGTATTCACATATTGTGGAAGCTACTAATGTAATTCCAACAGAGTTTGCATTATCACAAAACTATCCAAATCCATTTAATCCTGTAACTACAATTGACTTCCAGCTTCCGGTAACTACTAAAGTTTTATTAAAAGTATTTGATATACTAGGAAATGAAGTTGCAACATTGGTGGATGAAGTAAAAGAAGCCGGTTACTATGAGCTATCATTTAATGGTAGTGGATTAGCGAGCGGAACATATTTCTTTAGATTACAATCAGGAAATTTTGTTAAAATTAATAAGATGATATTGCTTAAGTAAAATTTCTTAGTTTCAAGGAATTGTTGGCAGCATAGAATAAATACTGTGTTGCTGATGTAAAGTTTTTTTTCTCAGATTCACTCATCAGTTACTTTTTAGTACTTGATGAGGGAGTTGAGGTTTCTTTAAATTCCTATGAATCGTAAATTCACTTAGTTAACAGGCAATTATATGAAATATATTTTTTTCCAAAAGTTAGCTCAGTATTATTCCTTTTTTTCGTTACTCATTTGTAATACCTTGCAAGCGCAGATATATCAATTACCGAACGAATGGAAATTTAAATTAGGAGATAATGCCGAATGGGCAAATTCATCATTTAATGATTCCCTTTGGGATTATAAGAACGTTGGACTCAGTTGGTCGGCTGCAGGTCAAACAGAGAATGTTTATGCTTGGTATCGGACAAAGATACTTATTCCTTCCAGCATGAAAAATGAAATTGAAAAAGGAAAAGGAATAAAACTTAGTCTTGGAAAGATTGATGATGTAGATCAAACTTTTTTTAATGGGAAACAAATCGGGCAAACAGGGTCTTTACCTCCGAATTATGAAACAAAGTGGGACGTGAGACGCGTCTATTTTATTTCTCAGGAAGACATCCAATATGATAAAGAAAATGTAATTGCGGTTAGAGTTTTTAGTCCGGACATTGGAGGAGTTGGCATGTACCAAGGACCCTATAATTATGCACCAATTCAGTGGTCAGATGTTATTCTAGTTCAACATGAAATTATTGAAACTGATAATAATGGCTTTACAACACAAATTACATTCAAAAACAAAAATAACATCTCATTTGATGGAACAGTAAAATATTGGATTGCTGATAAATCCAGCAAAGAATTATTTACTGAAACAAAACCGCTTCAGTTTCTGACCGGACAAGATTCGGAACGTGTGATAACTTTCTCAAACTATCAATCTTCAAACGGGCAGATTTTTTTTAAAGTTGGATATTTAGTTACAGAAAATATTAGTTCTGTGACTGTAAAACATGAGCAATTTTATTTAGCTGATCAACAAATTGAAATTAAAGTTGCCGATGAACCAAAGGTTGTTGTAGAGAATAAAATTAGGGATGTTTTTACTTCAATTCCTTTTCAAAACCAACAATTACAAGGGTATCTTAGCAAACGCCTTACGCAAAATCTGGAAGAACGGCTTTTGAATGTAGATGAAAACGGAATAATGGAAGGGTATTTACAAAGACCGGGCAATCATCCATGGATTGGTGAACACGTAGGCAAATATTTGGAATCCGCTTGTAATGTTTGGAAAATCACGTCTGACAGCAGACTTAAACACCAAATGGATCGGATGATGGTTGAGCTTGTTAACTCACAATTGGAAGATGGTTATTTGGGAACTTACACACCGGATAGTTATTGGACAAGTTGGGATGTATGGTCGCATAAATACAATCTGTATGGATTACTTGCTTATTATACTACGACTGGTTATCAGCCTGCTCTTGATGCTTGCAAAAGAATAGGGGATTTGTTGTGTTCGACGTTTGGAAATAGACCTGGGCAAAGTGATATTATTCTTGCCGGTGAACATTTAGGAATGGCTGCAACAAGTGTCTTAGATCCAATGGTTGAATTATACAGATATACCGGTGAAAAAAAATACCTGGATTTTTGCTATTATATTCTTGATGCGTGGGAACATGATAATGGTCCCAAAATCATTAGTACATTATTATCAAAAGGCAAAGTGAATAAAGTGGCTAACGGTAAGGCGTATGAAATGCTTTCGAATATGGTTGGATTAATAAATTTGTACCGTGCTACCGGAGATAAGAAATTTTTGAAACCGGTTTTAATCGCATGGAAGGATATAGTAACCAAAAGACTTTATATCACCGGAACTACAAGTTCGTGGGAACATTTTCAAGACGACGATGTGCTTCCTTCTGCCCTTAAAGATCATGTCGGAGAAGGGTGTGTAACGGTTACGTGGATCCAATTAAATCAAAGTCTTTTAGCTGTCACCGGAGAACTCAGATTCGCGGAACAAATTGAAAAATCTATCTACAATCATTTACTGGCAGCAGAAAATCCACAAAACGGCTGTGTGAGTGATTATACTCCATTGATGGATAAAAAACCTTTCGTCAGAAACATCAGTTGTTGTCAATCAAGTGTTCCTCGTGGTATTGCAATGATACCTTACTTTACTTTTGGTAATGTGAAAAACGTTCCAACATTAATGCTCTACGAGTCCGCATCTTACAAAGAAACTATCACAACCGCCGATAAAAATAATATAGACCTTTCCCTACAAATTGAAAGTGGATTTCCTGAAAATGGTGATGCTGTTGTAACAGTAACTACTTCGCAATCAGCCTCTTTTCCCATTGCGTTAAGAGTACCATCTTGGAGTAGTTCATTTATTGCAGAGGTTGGCGGTAAAGAATACAAAGGCATGGCAAATAGATATTTGATTATAAAACGTGTTTGGAAATCTGGTGAAAAAATAAAAGTATCTTTTAATATTCTCGTTCAAATAAAAACCGGCGGAAAAAGTTATCCCGGTCAGATTGCATTTCAAAGAGGACCACAGGTACTGGCATTTGATGATTCATTAAATAGTGAATTACTAAAAAAATATCAATTAGAATCAGTGCAAAAACTGCTTGTTGAAAAACCTGAAGGTAAAAGTAACGCTGAATTATTGCCTAAACAGTGGATTGGGAAACAGGCTTATGCTGTTAACATAGTAGATAAAAAAAAGAATACGGCAAAACAACAATTAATAATGGTCCCTTTTGCAGACGCAAGTCAAACTGGTGGAGGAATAAAAGTTTGGTTGCCGATAAAAACGGTTAGTAAATTGATAATAAGGTAAGTAATGAAAAAAATCATCGTAGTTGGAAGTGCCAATACAGATATGGTAGTAAAAGCAGTAAAACTTCCTTTGCCTGGAGAAACTTTATTAGGGGGAACTTTTTTTATGAACGCCGGAGGTAAAGGCGCTAACCAGGCGGTTGCAGCTGCACGAATGGGAGGTAATATAACGCTGGTTGTAAAAGTTGGCAATGACATTTTTGGGAAGCAGACTATCGACGGTTTGAAAAAAGAAAACATAATTACTGACTATGTTTTTGTTGATGAAGAAGCGCCTTCAGGAACTGCATTAATAATGGTAAATGATGAAGGGGAGAATTGTATAGTTGTCGCTCCGGGCGCAAATGCCAACCTCTTGCCATCGGATATTGAAAAAGTAAAAAATTTTAGCGAGGCGGAAATAATTTTAATGCAATTGGAAATTCCAATAGAAACAATTACAGCAGTAGTAAAAAAAGCAAAGACAAATGATCAGAAAGTAATTATCAATCCGGCGCCTGCGCAACAATTAGATGATACGTTGCTGAATGGTTTATTCCTTATTACCCCCAATGAAACAGAAGCTTCTTTACTAACAGGTATAAAAGTAGAAGACGAAACAACGGCTTCACAAGCAGCCGATGTTTTCCTAAGTAAAGGGGTTAAAAATGTGATTATCACATTAGGCAGGCAGGGCGCATACTTTCAAAATGACATCTTAAAACTAAATATAAATGCACCAATCGTGCATGTACTGGATACAACTGCTGCCGGTGATACTTTCAACGGGGCATTATCTGTTGCTATTTCTGAAAAGATGAATTGGGAAAAGGCAATAAAGTTTGCAGTGAAAGCTGCTTCAATTTCAGTAACAAGATTAGGGGCGCAATCGTCTGTTCCATACAGGAATGAAATTCGTATTTAGCGGTAATCCCGCCGAAGCGGGGCATCTCAAAATGGCAAGAATATTTTCGTCGCAAAATAACTTGACAGTATGAAGGAATGAAATAGAATGGATGTATGAAATAAAAGGATTTGAGAATAACGATTAACGATTTTTGATTTACGATGTGTCCTGTCATGAAATCTTCTTGCTTCTATAATCGTTAATCCTTGTTCTGAGATCAAAACAAGTGAGGGTTCAATTTTTACAGAACTATTTGGTTACTACTCGTTCAGGTTAAATAATTAATTAATAACTTAAAAGGTAAAACTATGTTTATAGTAGAAAATTATGGATTAGCTGTTTTGCTTTGTGTTATCACGATGTTATGCTGGGGTTCCTGGGCAAATACAACAAAACTTACCACTAAAACCTGGCGGTTTGAACTGTTTTATTGGGATTATGGCTTCGGGATACTGCTTGCTACATTGCTTCTGGCTTTTACATTGGGAAGTAATGGAAATGAAGGCAGGTCTTTCCTTGAAGATGTAAAACAAGCTGGTGCCGATAGCATATTATCTTCTCTTGTAGGAGGTGTCATCTTTAATTTAGCAAATATATTGTTAGTAGCTGCTATTGCCATTGCAGGAATGTCCGTTGCTTTTCCGGTTGGAATCGGTATTGCATTAGTATTGGGTGTACTAATAAATTATATTTCAATTCCACAGGGAAACCCAGTGTTGATATTTGGCGGCGTTGCTTTGATTGTGGTGGCTATTTTACTTAATGCAAAGGCATACCAAAGATTGCAAACGACTTTATCAGAAAAAGTTTCAAGGAAAGGGTTGATCTTATCTGTAGTAAGTGGATGTTTAATGGGTCTGTTCTACAAATATGTTGCTGGTTCATTGGTTACCAATTTCAATGTACCGGAGGCAGGAAGAATGACTCCCTATACAGCCCTAGTTTTTTTTGCTGTCGGTGTTGTTATCAGTAGTTTTCTTTTCAACTCAATACAAATGAAGTATCCATTTGTAGGTTCTCCTGTCTCCTTTGGTGATTATTTTAAAGGGAAAAGGAAGGACCATCTGATTGGTATTTTAGGCGGTGTAATATGGAGTATTGGAATGTCATTAAGCATCATCGCTTCTGGGAAAGCCGGTCCTGCGATTTCCTATGGATTAGGCCAGGGAGCAACGGTGGTAGCAGCTCTATGGGGTATTTATGTTTGGAAAGAATTTGATAAAGCGCCTTCGGGAACGAAACCAATGTTGAATATTATGTTGTTGTTATACATTGCAGGGTTAGCGCTTATTATATTTGCTAAATGAAACTTATAAGATGTACCCTATGAAGTTTTTTTTTCATCTAATTCATTTAAACAAAATGAAAAATCTTATTTTCCTTTTTCTCTTTACTTTTTCGCTTTTTGCTAAAATTTATAAGGGAGCTGAATACCGGACTAAAGAAGACTTTACTTATGGTAAATTTGAAGTTAGAATGAAACCTGCTGGAAAAGAAGGCATGCTTGCTTCTTTTTTACCTATCACGAACAAGTTACTAGCGCTGATTGGAATGAAATTGATATTGAATTATTAGGCAGGTATGCGAACGGGGTTCAGTGTAACCCGATTACTAAACGACAAATAAACTACCTCCGTGATGTTTTCGGAAAATTATTATGATTCTGCCGGAAGTCGTGTTTTTGATATACTTGTTGAAAACTAAACGGTAGAAGATAAGCCCGATATCATTTCAAAAGTTGAAATAAACTCTGCTTACATAATTACATTTACAACTCCTATATCTGACAGAATACTTAATCTTTATTTTCAATCTGAAATTAGAAATAACTTTATCAACGAGTTAATGGTAGAGCAGTTGATTACAGACATTAAACAAGAAGGATTTTTACTGCCGGATAAGTTTCAATTAGAACATAATTATCCCAATCCCTTTAACCCAACTACAAAAATTAACTTCTCAATTTCAAATGCAGGACAATATTCGTTAAAAGATTTTAATGTTTTGGGTCAAGAGGTAAAAACCTTGTTAGATAATTATCTTCAACCCGGGAGTTATGATATAAATTTTAATGGGAAAGAATTATCATCAGGAATATATATTTATAGATTTGTTGGAGATAGTAAAGTCTTATCTAAAAAAATGATTTTGTTGAAATTATATCCTTCGATCTTAAACAAATATGTTAATGACTTATTATTTTATTAGGTTGCTCTTATTACTGTTGGTATTATATATTGTCTTATACTGTTAATTACACAATTATTTTACGATTTATATTGGTAAGAAAAAGGAATTATAATGAATTCTAAAAAGTACCCAAACAAACACATCTTTCAGTATCTTATAATAATGTTATTCTCAATCGCATCTCTCAATTCATTTGCCCAAACACTTAATGAAAAAATTAATGATCTTATTTCTAAAATGACTTTGCAAGAAAAAGTATTGCAACTTCATCAAGAAGGAAGCATGAATACCG
>JAVHOU010000026.1:0-6145 GCA_036170275.1 Ignavibacteriaceae bacterium | reverse complement strand
AAATTTGGTGTTCCTGTTCAGGATGGAATTGCAATTAAAAGTATGTTAGAGTTTGATGATGCAATTGCCAAACTACAACAGCGTGGGATAAATCAATTTGTAGTCAAATCACAAATCCACGCCGGCGGAAGAGGCAAAGGAATTATTTACGATGTAAGAAACAGAGATGTTGTAATTCTTGAAGGTGGAGTTAAGTTTACAACTTCTCCTGAAAAAGCTGCTGAATATGCTGAAAAAATTCTTGGTAACATTTTGGTTACGCATCAATCCGGACCAGAAGGGAAAGTTGTTAAAACACTTTTCATTACCGAAGGATTGGATTACAAAAAAGAATTATATCTCGGAATTCTTTTAGATCGAGCTGTTTCTAAAAATGTTATTATGGTTTCTACAGAAGGCGGAGTCGAAATAGAAAAAGTAGCAGCAGAAACTCCAGAAAAAATAATTAAAGAATGGATTGATCCTGCTATCGGTTTGCAAGCATATCAAGCTCGTAAGTTAGCTTTTGCACTTGGACTTGAAGGCAATGCTTTCAAAAGTTTTATCCCTTTCTTAAAAGCTCTTTATAAAGCTTATGAATCGACTGATGCATCAATGTTGGAAATTAATCCTTTAGTAATTACAAATGATGATAGAGTTGTTGCTCTTGATGCTAAGATGAATTTTGATGACAACGCACTTTACCGTCATCCTGAAATCATGGAATACAGAGATTTGGATGAAGAAGATCCTTTGGAAATTGAAGCATCTAAATTTAATCTTAACTACATTAAGCTGGATGGAAATGTTGGATGTATGGTTAACGGTGCAGGACTTGCAATGGCAACAATGGATATTATCAAACTTGCTGGCGGTGAACCAGCAAACTTTTTAGACGTAGGCGGCGGTGCAAATAAAGAAACCGTTGCAAACGGATTTAAAATCATTTTATCTGATCCGAATGTTAAAGCAATCCTGATAAATATTTTTGGCGGCATTGTAAGATGTGATAGAGTTGCTCAAGGTGTTATTGATGCTGCAACTGAAATAAAAGTTAAAGTCCCTATAGTTGTAAGATTGGAAGGAACAAATGCTAAAGAAGCTGCTGAACTTTTAGATAAATCTGATCTTCACTTTGAAGTAGCTAAAAGTTTGCAGGATGCAGCACAAAAAGTTACAGCGGTGTTAAGAGTTAATTAATTATTTAAATTTCGTAGCTCAGTTCGCCGTGGCGAATTATTCTGAGCTTTCTAAAAAAAAATAGACTAAAAATTATTATTAAAAATTTGAAAGTCATTTCGAAGGAGTCCTCGACTGAGAAATCTTTTTAGGTATAAAATTTAGATTTCTCCTTTCAGTCGAAATGACAAAAGAAATTGCAAAGTAATATTAAAGTTGGTTTTTATTTTTCAGTACAAAATTTTTAAATAACTAACAAATCATCCTCTTCTTGATTTTCTATTTTATTTGTTATAGATTTTTCCTGAAACAAATTTCAATTAGGAGAACTTAATGTCCTTTTTCGATTCTGAATTTTCTAATGAAGAAAATTTTGACCTGCCGCAAGAAAATATTGACAAAGAGTTAGCAGCTTGTAAATCAATACTTGAAAGCGGATATATTTACGATTCGGTTGAAAGAATTGAAGATACTATACAATCGTGTATCGATAGCGAAAAATATCAAGAAGGATTGGAATTATTAGAAAAATTAATATCAATTTTCCCATATAATTCTGAGTACTGGTTTAAAAAGGGATTAATATTAAATTCTTTATTTCGTTTTAATGAATCCTTAATTGCTTATGAGCAATCTCTTTCTTTAAATCCAAATGACGTTGAGACTCTTATTGATAAATCGGCAGCAGAAGAAAATCTTGGATTATATAATATTGCTGAGCAGACCTTAGAAAAAGTTCTTCAGATAGATCCGAATAATGATGATGCTATTTTTAGCCTTGGACTTTTATACCAACGACGTCTGGATTTGCGTAAAGCTATTGAATACTTTAAACTTGTTGTTAACAGAGATCCGGAGTTTACTGAAGCCTATTATGAGCTCGGTTTTTGTTATGAAAATCTTGATGATTTAGAAAAAGCACTTGATGCGTATGATAAATTTTTAGAGATTGATCCGTATAATCCTAATGGATGGTACAATCGTGGGATAGTTCTTATAAAGATGAATAAGTTGGAAGATGGTATCAACAGTTATGATCTTGCACTTTCCATTCGAGAAAATTTCCAGAGTGCCTGGTTTAACAAAGGCAATGCCTTAGCTGATTTAGGTAAACTCAACGAGGCTATTGTCTGTTTCAAAAAAGCTTATGAGTTGGACAATACTGATGAAACGGCTTGTTATAATCTTGCAAATATTTATGAAGAATTGAATGATCTTTCAAGCGCAATAAAGTTTTATACCGAAGCGATCAAAATAAATGATGAGTATTATGATGCTTATCTATCACGCGGCTTTTGTTATGATTCTGCAGGCAAATATAAATTAGCTCTTAAAGATTTTAATAAAGCAATTTCACTTTCACAAGATAGTGCAGAGGCATGGCATGCTAAAGCAGATCTTGAATATTCATTAGGGCAAGTGCAGGATAGTGTAGAAAGTTATAAAGAAGCACTCCGCATTGAACCTAATAATTATGAAGTTTGGGTCAATCTTTCTGAAACTTTTTTTGAGATGGGCGAATGGCTTGAAGCTTTGAAAGCTTTTGATGAGTGCATAAGAATAAACCCTAAAGATGCATCATCTTTTTATGGAAAGGCAAAAGTTAACTTTGTATTAAGCAGAACCCAAGAAGCTATAGAATGTTTAAAATCTGCGTTTACAATTGATCCAACAATTAAAAATGAATTTGGAAATGAGTACCTGGAGATAAAATCCTCAAAACTTTTTAAACGGCTCCTGGGTGAATATTTAGATAAATGATATTATTATATTTTAGGGTGTATGAAAAATTCATTTTATGCAAATACTGAGTTAATTGGTTTACTTGGCTTTCCGATTAAGCAAAGTTATTCACCATTTATTCATAACATAGCGGCAAAGTTAACAGGCACTAAAATTATCTATCTATCATTTGAAGTGCATTCTTCTAATCTAAAAGATGCTGTTAAGGGAATTGTTGCTTTAGGATTACGAGGATTTAATGTTACGGTTCCGCATAAAGTTAAGGTTATTGATTACATTAATAAACTTTCTGAAGAAGCTGCGGTTATCGGTGCAGTAAATACTGTTGTTAATGATCAGGGTAAGCTTACCGGATATAATACGGACGTGCAAGGAATTATTGAATCACTTTCACCTTATAAGTCTAAAATTAATGGTAATGAAATTTCAGTGCTTGGCAGCGGAGGCTCCGCAAGAGCAGTTATATATACTTTGATTAGAAACTTTAAACCTAAGAAAATTTATTTGATCAATCGCACTGAACAACACGCTGAATCTTTAAAACAACATTTCAAAAATAAAATGCGTTTTGATTCTATCAGCATTAAAGAATTACTTCACCCTGATTCGATCGATCTTCTAAACAACTCAGCTTTAATTGTTAATGCTACTTCTGTTGGGATGTATCCTAATGTGGATGACAGCATTATGAACTTACCTCAATTATTTGTTAAAGATCAGGTTGTATTTGATCTTGTTTATAATCCCGTAAAAACAAAATTTCTGGAATTAGCGGAGTCAAAGGGAGCAATTACAATAAGCGGATTGGAAATGCTTGTTGCGCAAGCAGCAAAATCATTCTTCCTTTGGACAGGAAAGGAATTTCCAAAAGAAAAAGTTTATAAATCTCTTCTGCTTTACTTAAGCAAATAAATTTAATGAATTTTACCGAGAGCCTTTTTTAACCTATAGACTGCTTCCTTTAAATAATCCATTGAGGTTGCGTAAGATAAACGCAGATAACCTTCTTTACCAAAGGCACTGCCAGGTACAACCGCAATATGAGATTCGTACAATAAGTGCATCGCAAAATCAAAAGAGTTTTCCACTTTTAATATCTCAGATTGGCTATGAAGATAATGAGAAATATTTGGGAATAAATAAAATGCACCTTCAGGTTTATAACAGGTTATTCCTTTAATAGAGATTAGCTCGTTTATAAAATATTCGCGTCTTATTTTAAACTCTTCAAGCATTTCACTAATCACATATTGCGGACCAGCAACAGCTTCGATTGCTGCGTGTTGTGATATGGAAGAAGCATTAGATGTTGTATGGCTTTGAATTTTATTCATTGCAGATATAACATTTTCAGGTCCTGCGGTATATCCAATTCTCCAACCAGTCATGGCATAAGATTTTGAAATTCCATTAACTAGAATTGTTTTCTTCTTGATTTCATGATCAAGAGAAGCAAAGCTTGTAAACTGAAAATTATCGTAAACAATCTTTTCATAAATTTCATCTGACAGAACATAAAAATTATTTTGTTTGACTACTTCTGCCAGAGATTCCAGCTCCTTTCGTGAATATGCTGAACCGGTTGGATTTGATGGATTACATAAAATTAACATCTTTGTTTTTGGAGAAATAACCGATTCAAGTTTTTTTGCTGTTATCCTAAAACCGGCAGACTCATCAGTATCAATTACAATCATCTTTCCACCGGCAAGGGATATCATCGCAGGATAAGAAACCCAATATGGTGCAGGAACAATCACTTCATCACCTGGATTTACAGTCGCAAAAATACAATTGTAAACACTCTGCTTTGCACCATTGGAAACGATTATTTCATTTAAATTATAATCAAGGTGATTATCTCTTTTTAATTTTGCAGCGATTGCTATCCTTAATTCAATTGTACCCTGATTCAAAGTATATCTTGTCCTGTTTTCATCAATTGCATTTTTGCCAACTTCTTTAATGTTATGCGGTGTGTGAAAATCAGGTTCTCCCAAACTTAAATCTATTACATCAACGCCTTCTGATTTTAATTTCATTGCTTCTGCGGCAACCATCATTGTAGGTGATGCACCTATTTTTTTAACTCTGTCAGCTAACAAATTTTACTCCTGATTAATTGAAAGTTGAGAAAAATATTACAAAATAATTGCGACAAATATACATCGCATTTGATAAATTAAAAATATGATTTAGATATAGATAAAAAGTTGAATTAAAAATCTTTTAATGACAATTATAATGCACTCAAAATTATTTTGATATGTTTACTTTTATTGAATATCTTTAAACAACTAATCCTTCAATAAAATTTTTATAAACCCATAAGTGAACCATTTAATAAATAAAATGGTTTACAGTTTTGGAAATTGTTTTTTTAATACTTAAGGAGCACTTTTATGAAATCAATAATATTTTTTGTTTTGATATCCGGGATATTGTCTATTTCTTTTGCACAGGAAAAGTCCTGTTGTTCAACTGATAAGCAAGTTTCATTCACATCTTTTTCTGAACAAAAGGAATTCCGCGATATCCACCAAGTTCCCAACTCATTTACATTAAAAGATGCTAAAGGGAAGATGATAAGTTTTAAGACAAAAGATGGTAAAACTTCAAACGCATATTTTGTAAAATCAGAAAAAAAATCCAACAAATACATTTTTGTTTTTCACGAGTGGTGGGGACTTAATGATTATATCAAAAAAGAATCTGATGAACTGCAAAAGAAACTTGGTAATGTAAATATTTTGGCTCTTGATTTGTATGATGGTAATGTTGCTGCAACACAAGATGATGCCGCAAAGTTTATGCAGTCTGTAAAGAAGGATAGAGCGCTTAATATTATCGCCGGTGCAATTAAATTTGTCGGTAAAGATGCTAAGATTGGAACACTTGGCTGGTGTTTTGGTGGAGGATGGTCTCTGCAGGCAAGTATAGTGTTAGGCAAGCAGGGAAGTGCCTGCGTAATGTATTATGGAATAATCGAAAATACACCTGAGACTTTTAAAGAATTAAAAGCTCCTGTGCTCGGCATATTTGCATTAAAAGATACTTGGGTTAATCCGGAAGTCGTAAGTAATTTAGAAAAGAATCTTAAGGCTGCTGGCAAAACGATTACTGTAAAAAGTTTTAATGATGATCATGCTTTTGCAAATCCAAGTAATCCAAAGTTTGATGAAATGGCAACTACAGAAGCAAAAGAACTTACAATAAAATTCTTCGAAGATAATTTGATGAAATA
>JAVHOU010000025.1:0-25366 GCA_036170275.1 Ignavibacteriaceae bacterium | reverse complement strand
TTTATTAGTGACTTTGTCTTGAACAAAGTTAAAGATTTAGGTTCATTTTTTACGATAGAAAAATTTTTATCAACTGATATTCACCCATCAATAAAAAAATATGTGGAAGGAGAATTTAATTATCTTATTCATCAAGACAGAAAAAAGCTGATAGATAATTCATTATTCGATTATTCAGGTTCAAAAATTTCTAATTATTTTAATCTGATCGCAGATGAAATTAAAAAGACGAAAAAAATTTCTTATGAAGATGTAAAAAATATTATTCTGCAAGCCGTATCTTTTAATGCAAATTACGTCGTGCGCCCAAAATGGTCTTTATCAAAACTAATATTTGGAAATAATAAATCGGTATCACTTAATGAAGTTCAGATGATGCTGAATTATACATATTACTTTGAGTATCTGAATAATGTTTTCCTGGCATACATGTCCAAGAAAAAAATTATGAGTATCTCAGTTACTGAATTTGAATTGATAATGAATAAAATTGATAGAGAATTATTTACCCTTCATCAAAGTAAACTTGTGGATAATGCTCTTTATGCGATTGCCGATTTTTATAACATTGGCGGTTTAAATAGATCTACCATCTCGGTTGAATGGGTTGAAAGTTTTTTGAAAGAAAAAAATCTTACTGAATTATTATTCAAATTAAAAAGAGGTTTTCCAAATCCAGTTAAGAAAAAAATAGATATTGATGACATAAGAAAAGTTTTATATTCCGCTTTTCCATTGGAATCACCTTTTATTGAGGATCAACAAACTTCCGAACCAATTGAGAATGAAAAACATTTTGATAACCCATTAAAAGAAGTTCCTGTTGTTGAAGAGCCACC
The DNA here is from genome assembly GCA_036170275.1 of Ignavibacteriaceae bacterium. Lineage (GTDB taxonomy): Bacteria > Bacteroidota > Ignavibacteria > Ignavibacteriales > Ignavibacteriaceae > IGN3. The sequence continues at coordinate 24,527 of JAVHOU010000025.1, read as the reverse complement.
CATAGATGAACATAGCCAGCCTGAAACTGAAGCGGTGATTGACCTGAAGGAAGAAAACTCAAGTACAGATTTTTTTCAAGAAGAAGCGATTAAGGATCAGCCTGAGACAGTGAACCAAATACCTGAACCGGCTGACGAAATTGTTGATAATAAAATTACGGATCTTCCTGAAGATTTAACTTCCTCCGAAATTAATGATACACTAAATGAAGTAATTGCTTTGAAAAAAAATGAGCCGGCAGCAGAAAATATAAAAATTGTTGAAAGTACAAATGATGACGAAGAGATATTAAATACTTTTACCGATGGGGTTGAGGAAAATAAATCTGAAGAAGAGATAATTATTCTTGATGAAAAAGAAGGGAAGGATTTATTAAAATTTTATGATAATGAAATTGAAATATCAATGGATGACGACAATGAAATACTAAAGGAAGATGAATCATTAACTACATTTGAAGAAGATTTGGATGATGATGCTAAAGAAATAAAATTAGAAAGTGAATCGTCAAATGAAATTGAAATTGAGCAAGTAGCGCAGGATCAAACAGAAAAAATAGAATTTGAACATGAAACTGACGAGAATGAATTAAATCCTGATAGTTTAGAAAAAAAATCTAACGAAGATGAAAACTCAAATGAACCTAAGAGTAAAGTCAGTACACAAAATTTTAATGACATGTTTAGCTTTTTATCTCGCAAAGAAATTGATAGAATTATCAAAAATCTTTTTAATTCGGATAGTGAAGATTTTGCAAATACGATTGAAAAAATGTCCGCATGCAATTCGCTTGATGAAGCGACTGAAATTCTCAATAATATTTTTAAGTATGCAAGAATAAAACCTCATTCCAAAGATGCCACCCTGCTTACAAAAGCGGTTACAAAATATTTCGGTCAGGATATTTGATGTTTATTGACTTTGCTGAAATTGAAATAAAATCTGGCGACGGTGGTGATGGTGCGGTAACCTTTCGAAGAGAAAAATATGTTCCCAAAGGTGGACCTTCAGGAGGTAACGGTGGTGAAGGCGGCAGCGTGTTTTTTGAATCTCAAATCAATCTATCAACACTTCTTGATTTTAAGTATAAAAGAAAATATTTAGCACAAGATGGCAAACCCGGGGCTAACTCACTTAAAGATGGGAAAAGCGGTGAGGATATTATTATTAAAGTACCGGTTGGTACTTTAATAAAAGATGCAGACACTAATGAATTGCTACTTGACCTTTCGGAACCTGATAAAAGAGTAATGCTGGCTAAAGGTGGAAGGGGAGGAAAGGGCAACAGTAATTTTGCAACACCTACAAGAAGAACACCTCGATATGCTCAAAAGGGAAAAGCAGGAGTTTATAAAAAATTGACTCTTGAATTAAAATTAATTGCTGATGTTGGGTTAGTAGGGTTTCCAAATGCTGGCAAGTCAACATTAATTTCTAAAATATCTGCAGCCAGACCAAAGATTGCAGATTATCCTTTTACTACTCTTGAACCTAATCTGGGCATTGTTAGATATAAAGAATTTGAAAATTTTACAGTAGCTGATATTCCAGGTATAATCGAAGGTGCGCATCTTGGCAAAGGTTTGGGAATCAAATTTCTTCGCCATATTGAGCGGACGAGGATACTTTTATTTCTAATTGAAATTACTTCGGAAAATTTTCAGAATGATTTTGAGTCACTTTACAATGAACTTAAAAAATACAGTAAAAAATTAGTTGATAAGCAAATTGTAGTTGCTTTATCTAAATCTGATCTTTTAGAAGAGCGAGAACTGCATAAATTTCAGAAGTTAAAAATAAAAAAAATTAAAGAACCAATTTTAATATTCTCATCAGCAACCGGCTTTGGTATCCAGGAACTGTTAGATAAATTATGGAAACTACTAAATAAGTCCTAAATCCTCATTTTCTTTGAATTTTAGGGTTAAAGGTTTATATTTACGCCTCAATTTTTAACAGGGCGGGGTAGCTCAGTTGGTTAGAGCAGTGGAATCATAATCCACGTGTCGGGGGTTCGAATCCCTCCCCCGCTACTAATTTTTAAGGAGAAAAATTATGTACACAATGTTAGTCCTTATTGCAACAATTGTTGCAATAATGCTTATAGTAATGGTGCTATTACAATCCAGCAAAGGCGGCGGATTGGCTGGTACTTTTGGTGGTGCTGCAAATATGGGAGCTATGTTCGGTTCTAGACGCACAGCCGATTTTTTAAGTAAGGGAACCTGGTGGCTGGCTGGAGCGTTAGCAGTGCTTGCATTAGTTGTTAATTTATTTTTTCTGCCTGGTCAATCAACACCAGATCAAAGAAGCGTAATTCAAGAAGGTGGCAGAAGAAATGTACCAACTGCTCCTAGTTTACCGCAACAGAATCAAACACAACAACCACCGGCTGGCAAATAATTAATTAGAAGGCTCCGATCTCAATTTTGATCGGAGTTTTCACTTTTCAACTCAGTCAATGCTGTAACAATCTGATCTTGAATATCTCTGTAAAATCCCCATCCACCTTTATTAAACTCAAAAATAATTGTTATAATTAAGTCATCTCCATTAATATCAGTAAGATAACCTGCCAATCCACTGACACCATTTAATGATCCTGTCTTTCCCCTGAAATTATTTTCAGCGTGAGTTCCAATCATTCTCCCTCTCAATGTTCCATCAGATCCTGCAATACTGAGAGAATTATAAAAATCCTGGAAGTGATTAAGATCGAAATACATTTTTTCTAAAACACCATTTAAAGCTAAAGGGGTTGTTTGATCGAATCGTGAGATGCCCGAGCCATCCACAATTGCTGTTCCCTCTTTGTAAATATTATTATTGTTAATAAATTTTTGGATTGCCTGTTGTGAGAAGAAAGAATTGCCTTGTAGACCGGTGGCTTCAGCTCCCAGGGTTTTAAATAAACACTCAGCAAGAAAATTGTCACTGTGTTTATTAATCATTAAAATCAAATCCTTTAGCTTAACGGATTTTTGAGATAAAAAGTATGCTTTAGCTGGAGTAGAGCCTTTTCGAACAATTCCTTTAACTTCGACACCTGAACTTTTTAATAATTCCTTTAACTTATTAGCAACAAAAATCGGCGGATCTTTAACAATTTCAGTTACATATCTAAAACGTCTTCTGATTTTTTTCTTTACTGTAATTTTATTTCTATCAAGGACTAATGCAGAGATTGGCGGCAATGTTACATTTGCAGTCTCATCTTCGATCCAATCTTCACGGGTATAAATATTATCGAAGAATGTATCATCGCCAATAATATCTCCATTAATCTTTTTAATGCCTTTATTTATTAGATCATCAATCATTTCCTGCAAATCAGTTTCAGTAAATATTGAATTGCCAAAACCTTTTATATAAAGATTTCCATTTAGGATTCCATCTCTCAGATTAGAATCATCTGAGAATAGTTTAGTACTTAGTTCGTGATTTGCATCCATCACTCCTAAAGATGTGGCTGTTGTAAATAATTTAGTAAGTGAGGCGGGAATTATTGAAAGCGTTGGGTTTTGTGAAAAAATAGTGTCCTGCATTAATGGATTATAAATTATTACACCTGCTGTGGTGCCTTCAGGAAGAGATGATAAAATATCCCGAATGCGATTTATTATTTCTTCTCTTGAAGTTGCAGGAAGCAAGTTTGCAAAAAATAGAAATATTATTAAAATATATTTAGCCATATCTTTTAGAGAAAAGTTGTATTTTAAATTGTACGATAAATTTATTTAAGAACTAATCTTATCTAACTACAAATATAAACAGAAACATTTCTTCAAATAAGCACTATCATTTGAACTTGATTTAATCAGAAATAATTTTAACAACTTAGGAATACAATGGCAAAATTTGAAAATCCACTTAAAGCTTATCATAATGAAGAGTTTCTTTCTTCTCCGGACGGAAGAACTTTAAGATTACTGGCAGAATATCTTGAACCTCAGGCAAGATTTAAAAAACATAAAATAATGGATACAATTGTATTCTTTGGATCTGCAAGGTTAAAATCGCATAAGGATGCTTTAGCTGATTTTAATAAGATCAAAAATATTAATCCTAAAACGAATCCTAACTTTGCAAAGGATTTTAGAAAAGCTCAGCACAGTTTGGAAATGTCTAAATATTATGAGGATGCCGTTGAACTTTCAAGAAGATTAACTGAATGGTCTATGAATCTGGAAACCAGTGCAAACAGGTTTATCATTTGCACAGGCGGCGGACCGGGGATTATGGAAGCTGCCAATAAAGGTGCAAAGAAAGCAGGAGGTTATTCTGTCGGGTTAAATATTAGTATTCCCTTTGAACAGTTTGTTAATCGCTATGTAACCAAGGAACTAAGTTTTGAGTTTCATTATTTCTTTATGCGAAAATTTTGGTTTTCCTATCTATCAAAAGCATTAATAGTTTTTCCGGGAGGTTTTGGAACTTTTGACGAGTTATTTGAAGTTCTTACTCTTATTCAGACTGAAAAGATTAGAAAAAAATTAGGTGTAGTTATTTATGATGAAAAATACTGGAAGAACGTTATAAATTTTGAAGCACTAATTGAACATGGAGTAATTAATGAAGAAGATTTAAAGATATTTCATTTTTGTAATGATGTTGATACAGCTTTTAACATTGTAAAAGATCATTTGGTAAAATATTTTCTCAAAGAAAAAGAACCGGAAATAATAGAACCCAAAATTAATATTAAGTAAAAAAAAGTCCCGCTTAGCGGGACTTTTTAATTACATCAGATTTTCAGGACGATGAGCTCGTCTTGCGGCTTTCATCTTTTCCATTCTCTTTTTAATCGAGGGCTTAACAAAGAAAGTCCTTTTCTTAAATTCTTTAAGAATACCAGAACGCTCATATTTTTTTTTAAATCTTCTTAGTGCTCTATCAATGGATTCGTTATCGCCAATTTGAATACCGACCAACTATATCACCTCACTTTGTTCTTCTTGGTCTATTTGTTGTTTAATAAATGATTCAACTAATTTTTTATTGCCAAGTTTTTGAAATTCAACCGAAATGGATTTTTGACCATTAGAAAGAATTTCCTTACCAATTACTTTTCCAAAATCATTCCAGTTTTCATGAAAAATAGTTTCGCCAACTTGATAACTTTTTGCCGGAGAATATGTTGTACAACTTTCATTTTCGATTCCTACAAGAGAAACCTTTTGAACAACAACATCTTCCGAAATACTAATTATCATAGTTTGCTTGCACTTTTTGCATTTTGCCCATCTTTTGTTATCATCACCGGCTACTTCTCCGGTTAATTCCATTTTCCTAATGCCGTTACAAAATTTACAAAAAGCTTCAACGTTTTTAACTTTAGCCATAAATCACCTTTATTACAAAAATGCTAGAGTCTAAAATATCAAATGATAACTGAGAAAGCAAGATTTGAATGACTATGATTTTGATGGGGGAGTTATAACTAAAACCGGAATTTTTGAATATCGTATAACTTTTTCAGCTACACTTCCTAATAAAGTGTGAAGGAGGCCTGTTCTGCCGTGGGTAGCAATAACTATTATATCTATCTTTTTATCTTTAGAATATTTGATTATTTCTTCATAATCGATACCTTTTCTAATTTCTGAGATAATTTCGACATCGCCAAGCTTCTTTACTTTTTTGGTGCATTCAGCTAGTTGTGATTTTGCATCAGCATAGATTGATTCAATTATTTTCTCACGTGAGAGGTCCAAAGACCGAATAGCTAAAATAGGAGGGTTTTTTTCAAGAACATTCAAAACGTGCAATTTTGCTTTATATTGATGAGCTAACTCAACGGCATATTCAGCCGCTGATAAAGATGTTTTACTAAAATCGGTTGGAAGCAGAATATTTTTAACTTTAAAGATTTTTATTATCTCTAATTAAAATTGCAAAAATTATTTTCTATATCTGAAAGAGAAGCGTTTGAAACAATTGCACAAATATTATTATCAGCTTTTGTTAATAAAGTTACCATTCCGTTTGAAGATGTAGTATAACAATTTCCTTCATCAAGGTACTTTATTAAATCATCAGACAATGAAACTATTTTATGACTATAAATATATGATTCATCAATCTGGAATAGATAAATAATCTCACCTTTTTTTCCGGCATAAACATGATGCGCAAATTTTTCTCCCTTATCTTCAGAGACCACGGCACCTAATAAATTCCATTCAGAAAAACTTGGAACTAATGTGGAATATTTAACTCCCTTGCTCGCAAAGAAATTTTTTATCTCTTCCGGGTTTGCCGAATTTAATTGTGGTGAAAGCCTTCCCTCAACAATGCTCTTAAAATTGTTCTTTGCTTGAACAAACATATTATCACTGCCCATTTGTTCAATTGCAAAGTCCTTCGATTCAACTGTTCCAGGTCTGTTAAATAAGATCAGGACAATTGCAAGCACAACAACTACTGCAGTGGCAAATGTAAAAGCTGGTTTCTCAAAAAGGTCGGTTAAGAAAAATCTTTTCTTTTCCTTAATTTCTTCTTTGGGAGCTATTGATTTGAGAATTCGTTCTCTTACAAAATCAGGAGTATGCTGAATTTTTAGTTTTTCCCTAACAAGACTTTTTACCAGCATTTGAATTTTATAATCAATTGCGAGAGATTTATCCAACCCGATCAAATTTAAAATCTCTTTTTTCTGAGATTCATCTCTAATTTCATTGTCCGCTAACGCGGTTATTAAATCATTATTCATTTTAAATCAGTGCTCAACTTCATCTTTAGTTATATAACCTTTATCTGCTGCATATTTATGTAGTTTTGTATATAACATTTTTCTTGCTCGGTGTAATCGGGAACGAACCGTTCCAACGGGGCAATCAATAAAATCTGCAATTTCATCATAAGTATATCCTTCAATATCACAAAGAATTACTACTGTACGGAAATCTTCAGGCAGAGAACTGATAGCTGCAGATAATTCATCGTCGAGAAGATTATCATAAATATCTTTCTCAAGATGTGCACTGTCCGTGGATGATGGTTTGATGTTTTCGTAAAAATTTTCAACGTCTTCATAATCAACTTTATCCGGTTCTTTAGTCTGCTTCCTATACGTATTGATAAACGTATTTTTCATTATCCTAAACAACCAGGCTTTGCAATTGGTTCCTTTTTCAAATTTATCCCAAAACCGGAATGCTTTTAGGTAAGTTTCCTGAATCAGATCATTTGCGTCATCGCTGTCACCCGTCATTTTCAGAGCAAAATTGTAGAGGGAATCCATATGCGGAACGGCTTCGCGCTCAAACTCCTGATGGAGTTTTCGTTCGTCGGTTTTAATTATTGCGAAGAGGAATGAAAACATAAATTGTTAGTTACCAATTCCGTTTATTTTTTTTTGTAATTATATGGATTAAAGTCTAATAATCAAAATCATCGAATTATTATACCATTACCTTCAAATTTCCCGTTTTGTTCAACTTTTTGTAAAAAACCATTAATAATAATGTACCTGATTTTACCATCTTTCTTCAAAATAAAATTTGCAGTTTCACTAATGTTTATGGTTGTATCTATTTTATTTGATAGCGAAAAATTAATAGGTAAACTTGAAAATTTTTCATCTGGAAGTTTATCAACAATAATATTAGTAAATCCTTTACTGTATAAATCATAAAAATCTAACTTGTGAAGCTTTTCAACTTTAAATTTTTTCTTAGAATAAGTTGATGCTTGAGATATTGTGTAACCTTCAAAATCAAAATCTTTATAGCCATAAAAAACTGACAAATCACCAAGATCAGCAACCTGCGATTTGTAGTAAAAAGCTTTTCCATCTTTGCTCTGAAACTCATCCAAGTTTATGGCGATATCTACTTTTATTTTTTCTTTGCCGTTTTCAATCGTAAGATTTCTAAGAATCATGTCAAAAATATATTTATCATTAAAAGGTATCGATTCATAAATATCATTCTTAGTTTCTAAATAGCTTTGTTCCGCAATTGATTTGAAAGCAGATAGTAACGCTATGAAATTTAATTTTCTTATAAATTGTTTTTCAGGATCATCTTTCCACCCACCGGATTCGATAAGAATTGTACTGGTACCCCATTTTTGAAAATTATCGCCAAATGCACGCGGCTCATAATCATCAGAGTATTTTGCGATGTGCCCGGGAATGAATACTGAAAGCATTTGATAAAGATTGCCAATTAGTTGTACTGCTCTTTCGCGAACATTGTTTACGTCTTTTGCATAATTAAAAGCAGGTGCAAGAAAAGATAAAGTAGCTGATCTAAAACTATTCCCAACAGAATATCTATGATCCTGATCGTGAAGATTGAATCCGAAATCGGCTTTCAAATTATCAAATACATTTTTAAGAATTATTGCTTCCGGAGATTGTAATCTTACCGCATCACGATTCAAATCAATATCATAAAAATTTCTTCGCTTAAATTTTTCTGCTCCATCAGGATTTACCATTGGAAGGAAATAAAGTTTTACCCTGCTGAATAGTGCTGTGCAGAAATTATGATTGGTAGTATCGGAGAAAAAGTTAAAAATATCAAATAATGCTGCAGTTGCAGTTGATTCATCACCGTGCATTTGCGACCAGAGAAATATTTTCGTTTTGCCTTTACCGATTGTAATTAAATTTAAATCTCTGCCTTCAACTGATTCACCGACTTTCTTAAGTGTGAATGCATTATTGTTTTTTAATTTTTTAATCAGTTGGGTTATATCCGAATGATTAAATCTTCGGCCAGTTAATGTTTTTTCCTTATATCTTTCATAAGATTGATATAGATGTTGTTCGAAGTCAAAGTTTTGTGCCATAATTAAATCTGAAATTATTATTATAAAAATTAAAAGAATTGTTTTCATTTTTAGATATTTTAAGTAAACAAATAAAAGTTTTATTTAACCTTTAGAAAATTTACTATGATAGACAACAAATTGAAAATTGATTCTGCCGCTCCGGACTTCTCTTTAAAAGGAGTTGATGATAAAACTTATACTTTAAATTCTTTTTTCGGTAAGAATATCCTGATAATTATTTTTAGTTGCAATCATTGTCCTTATGTACAAGCTTATGAAAACAGGATGATTGCATTCCAAAATGAGTTTGAAAAAAACGGCGTGCAGATAATTGCAATAAATTCTAATGATGATGTAAAGTATCCTGATGATTCATTTGATGAAATGAAAAAGCGAGCAGCAAACAAAAAATTTAACTTTCCATATTTAAGAGATGAAACACAGCAAGTTGCAAAAGCTTACGGTGCAACGCACACACCGCAAATATTTCTTTTTGATAAAAACAGAAAACTAAAATATCAGGGCAAGATTGATGATAACTGGCAGGAACCTGATAAAGTTAAATCTGCTTATTTAAGAGATGCAATTTTAGAAGTACTGAATGAGAAAGAAGTTTCTGTCCCTGAAACTTTTTCAATTGGATGTACAATAAAGTGGAAGTGAAAAAAATCCAATTCGAGCTATTAAGGTTTTTCTTTTCCCCGCCAAATTTTGCATAACTAATTTTTACACATAGTAATTTTTATCCTATCTGTTTGTTACATTATTACTGAATAAAAATTATTAAGTTATTTTTTACCAGTTAGAGATAGGAATAATAGTTGTTGTGATTTATTATATAGCAGGTGGAGTATGAATAAAACAAACAAAATAAACTTACACTTTTTAGGTTATCTACCCCAAGGGGAAAAACATAAATCATTAATATTATTCATCCTTATTTTATACCAATATTTTGTTTATTATTATTTTATTGAGTTTGGTAAAAACAAGAAAGAAGGTAAGGAGAAAGAATACTACTTTTATAAAATTAGTGATATGTCCCCGCCAAAATATTCTCATATCTATATAAATTAAATAAACAATTTGAATCACTCTGAATTATAACATTAAATGAAAAGAGGAAAATATGTTAGATAAGAAAAATATAATATTGTTAATGCTTGTTTTATTATTTGCATACTACGGTTGTAATACTCAAACAAATGATTTAATAGGAAATCCACCCGGTGTAGATAATAATCAATATCTTATTACAATTAATGGAGACCTTAGTAGTTTATCTCAAAATCAGATTGATGCGGAATACAGCACTTTCCTTTTTATACCGAATGAATCAAGGAAAATATATTTGGGGGGTAGGTTACCTACAAACCATAACAAATATAATGCAGAATGGATTGAAAATTCAAGTATATGGAATCCAAGGCAAGTAGAAGGTATTTTTTCTACAGATATAAATAATAATAATTACTATGGTATTCCGATAACTCCAGGTAGTCTCCCACCACAAAGCGGAGATTATAATGTTTATGCAAGGGTTGGGCTTGAATCTGGTGGTACATATACACCCTATTCAACAAAAAATTTAACATTTAAAGTATCGCCAAATTATGATGATAGAGATTGGGGCTTGAGAGTTTATCAGCAGCAAAGTTATAATGTTTTAAACCTTACCAAAGATGAAATTGTAAATGCATTTAATGATATGAACGTTTATTTGGCCCCAAACGGAAACAACAACATTATTAATATCAGCTCAAATTTACCCGACGAAACATTGACATATGATTTTAATAGAAATTTTCCTGATCAAGACCCCTGTGTAGTTTATGCTTTTGATAAAATATATCCAGGAGAAAACACGAGTAATGCTTTGGTACATTATTTCAATGATCATCCGAATGAGGGACTTATATTCTTTGTAAAAAATTACAATCCTATTAACATTCCTATAAATCCAAAGTATCCAGATGGTTACACACTAAGCAATACAAGTACGAACGGGGTAGTAAAAGTAGCTCCTATTTCATTTATATTTGTTCAAAGATTAAGGGATTTGGCCGCCTCGGACTGGGAAACAAAGGTTATTCAAAATACAACAATTCATGAGTTAGGACATTTATGGTGCGAAGGATTTACTGATAATGAAACTCATAGTTTATGGCACAACGGAAATAATTTACACAATTGTGCAATGAAATCAGATTTAGTTTATAATAACACTGTTCCAGACAATGATGCACAAAAAGTATTAAATTTTAGAAGGTTCTGTGAAGGGCACTTACAACGGGGAATGAATGTTTCATGGCAATTAAAACAATACAGCCCCTTTGGACAGGGAACAAGCAGTTCAAACAAATTGTTATTGGCATCAAATAATAATTTTAATTATTCGCAAAATGGAGACTTGGAAATAGAAATATATAGTGATAAAACAGAATATTTACAAGGTGAGTTTATCAATATTGTTGAAAAAATAAAGAATAACACAAATGAAAACATTAATCTTGGTCAACCAAAGCATTACTTATATGATATTGATCGCGACTCTATGATTACAAGTGTTTATGGTAATGGTTCGGTGGAGATACTAGCGAATAGCCAGAATAATTTCTTCATTAATCCACTTGGTGCTGTTAATTATAAGGATATTGGAGTTATACCCAGCTACCCTTGGTTCTATTGGTATCCAGGAAACTATGAGTATTACTTATCTCAATTCATCGATGGAAAAGAGTATAGATCAAACAAAATAAAAATAAAGATTAATCCCGTTCCAGATTCTTTATTAGAAGAATTCAATACATTAAAATCAAATGATGAAAAAATATCAATAGAAAAATCTCGAATGCTTCTTAATAAATATAAAGGAAGCTACTATGAAAAAGAATTTTATTATAAATTATTAACAGATTTTGGTTATTTTGATAAAATAAATGAAGCAAATTCGCAATTGTATGAAGAATTTATTATTAAATATCCGGATAATGACTTTTCATACAAAATACTCAATTACTTGAGTAACTATTACGAAAAAAACAAAGCATTAGTTAACCATATTATTGAAAGGCTAAAAACTAAAAGCCCAAACAGTAAGCTACTAATCGTTCTAAAGAATCAGCCGGACTATATGAATAAACAAATAAAACATTTATTAAAGTAAGAAAGGGGAAAAGATGAAAACATATATTTTAATTACAGTAGTACTTTTAAGTAGCATCCTGCTTCAAGCGCAACAAATAAATTATGGGAGTATGCTTGGGCATAATGAGGATGAAAGTTTCATAAAAAGCAGAATTTATATACTCGTAAAATCTTTGAATGAAAGTGATGGGAAATATTTCAATTCAATTTTAACTTCAGATGCACTAACAAAAAATAAAAAAAATGGATCCGTTTTTGAACAGGATTCTAGATTAATAACTATTAAAGATGTTGAAGTTAAAATAAAAGATTATTCTGCTTTGGTTTTTATTAAAACTGAAACCCATACTTCTAAAAATGAATTTACCATTGTTGATGATACATTAAAATTAATCAAAATAAATAATCATTGGAAATTTGATGATTTAGGCAAATTTACATCTCTAACAGCGCGTACTATTGATAATCCCAAAAGCATTGCTATGGAAACTCTAGAGGGATTTAATTTAGTTACACCATACATAAGTGATAGAACTTATGTTCCAAAACCACAATTGACTTCACCAAATATTTTTGAAATAAATGCTAATTATACAATAGGCGAGCTTAATCAAAAATTATATCAACTTGGTTCTGAAATTGATGCGGCTACATATACAAATTCTGTTAACCCTGATATGACCGGCAATACGTGTGTTTTTACATTAGATTCCAAATGGAATAGAATTATATATTCCAAAAGAGGCAGTGATGAAATTAAATCCTATGGTGATAATCAGAATGATTTTCATTTCATTCAGCCAACAGCAATTGATGTTAATGAATATGGACAGGTTTATGTTGTAGATAATTATACAAAAAAAATCCAAAAATTTGCATATAATTATGCCAATAATACTTTGTATTATAATTACCCTTTGAATATACCTGAGGGAACTTTAAAATCTCCTATTGATATTGATTATTCAAGCAATGGAACTGCATATAATCAAAATGATGATTTTATATTAGTAACTGATGCAAAAAGAAAATCTATATTAAAATTTAGTTTAGGTGGAAATCTTCTTGAAGAATATAAAACCTATAATGTTGAAGGTGTTACGTATAGTATTGGTTATCCAACAAGGATTACTACCACAGGAGATTTTGTTCAATTCATTGACGCTTCTAAAAATTTGATTATTTCGGCAGGAATGGTTTATACTAATACATTAGATTGCCTTTGGGGCAAACCTTCAAAATTACCATCTAATTATAGACCAACTGATATAGGAGTTGATCAAAGCTATAATATCATTGTATCAGATGGAATTGGTATGATACACAAATTTGATTTTTACGGTAATTATCTTTGTTCTTATAGAAACACAGCATTACCTTTTTTGGATACACGCCGTGTTTCGAATTCAACATTCTCATATCCTGGTTATAGCTTATTAGATATTGATGTAAACGATAGATGGGATTATACAAAAGGAGCAAAAAGATTATTACCAGGTGCAGACGCAGTTCAACTCCAAGTAATTGATAGGGGGACATATTTTGAAGCAGCTTGCATATTAACAGATGAATGTAATTATAAGCTGGAAATTATCAAATTGTCAAATAATACTGTCATAAAAACTATCCTCAACAATTCTTCGTGGGGAGGCGAGAAAAAAACTATTACTATTAATAAAAGCGAAATGAGCAATGGAAGTTATAAATTTAAGGTTTCAGTGTTACCATATCATAATGATCTTTACGGAAGTTATGCAGTTGTATGGAAATTTCGTGAAACAACATTTTCATTTACAGCACCGCTAACAGCAACAATGTCAGGTCCAAGTTATTTAAGTAACGGACAAAGTGGTACGTTTATAGTAACGGCTTCGGGCAGTGTGCCACCTTATACTTATGCTTGGTCTTATTATATTTATTGTCGAGATCCAGTAGTAGCATCTTTATCATTAAATAAGGATATAATTGTGCCAAATGCACCTGCTTGTGGTTATTGGATTAATATCTTTAACACCACAAACACAACAACCAGAATATCAGACGGAAGATCCTTTCAAATGAAATGTGTTGTTACAGACGCAAGCCACAATACATTCACGGTAACAAAAGATGTATCTGGCAACCTCTCAGCACTTATGAAACCGGGTGGGTTAGATTCTGCGTCAGTATTAACTTCGTTAATAGAAATGAAAACAGAGCTATTAGATAATTATCCAAATCCATTTAATCCATCAACTAAAATAAATTACTCAGTAAAAACGGATGGAAGAGTAGCTTTAAAAATTTACAACACATTAGGAGAAGAAATAAGAACATTGGTAGACGAAATAAAACCAGCAGGAAGTTATGAAGCAGAATTTAATGCATCAGAATTACCAAGTGGGGTTTACATTTACAGAATGCAAAGCGGAGATTACGTTTCATCGAAGAAGATGATACTTTTAAAATAATTTCAAATGTATGGGACGGTCTTTTTGACCGTTCCGCTATTCTAATACATCAAACCCAAATTAAGAGTAATAAAAAATCCCTGGATTTCTGTCTTTTTTCGTCCTTCAAGACTTTCAACTCCGCCATTGAAAATTTTAGCGTAGTAATAACGGAAATTAATTCCCACAAGACTTGATTTATCCAATCCAAAGTTTGCACCAAAACCTACATATCCACCGGCAGCAATTTTAGCCTGTGCTTTGCCAAATGAACTGAAAAATTCTTCTGCATAAGGAGTTGTAACAAGCAGCGTGGGTCCAACTCCGGCATTAAGATAAGGTCTTAAATTATCAGTTAAATCATTCTCAAAAAGTCTGAGTTGCGCTCCAAAGTTCAGGGGGATTTGAAAGACGCGGTTCTTTTTTCCAACAGTAAAAACATTTCCAAAATAATCTATATACTCAAATTCACGTTCGTCTTTAGTCTCGGAAAAAGATAGATCAGCAAATGCAGTCCATTTAACATCAAGTTGTTTCCTAAAAAAAGTACCAAACCCAAATCCAGCATCGCCAAACATAATGTCAATTCCCCATGCATTGGTGGGAAAAGATACTAATAGTTTTTCAGGAGCAACTTCACCAACTCCTTGTGCAGAAATTTGGTTAATAGAAATTATTACCATAAAGCTGGCGAATATGAAATTTTTCATTTTAATCTTCTTATTTTTCTACCATTAAAATAATTATAGATATTATAATATCAATGTAATATTTAATCAATTAAAAATAATTTATAAATATTCAATAATATCATTATGCCAAAGAATCTTGAAATAAAAGTAACATTAAATTCCCATAAACAAGTAAAGCAAATTCTTAAGAAGAATAATATTCATCAAAAAGGATTGTTACTTCAAAAAGATATTTATTATAAAGTTGATAGAGGAATTCTAAAGCTTCGTATAGAAAATGAAACGCAAACATTAATCTTTTATGATAGAAACGAGCAATCAAAAAAGCGCTGGTCTGATTATTATCTGCTGGATTTATGTAATGTTGATGCTAATGCTTATTTAAAAAGATTTCTTGATATCCTGGTAATCGTAAAAAAGGAAAGGGAATTTTATTTGTATAAAAACACAAGAATACATTTAGATTATGTTAGGGGTCTAGGATATTTCTTAGAGCTTGAAACAAGAGTTGTTAACGGTTTAAAGGATGCAGAAAAAAAATTTAATTATCTTTTAGATTTATTAGATCTTCGATCTAAAAAAGAAATCAGGGCTTCATATAAAGATCTTCTAATGCAAAAAAAATAAAATGATCCTTTCAAAAAATAAAATTAAAACACTTAATCTTGATCAACTGCTGGATGATCATATCAGACAAGATAAGCTTGATGAACTTTTAATAATTGTTCCGACAAATCGTAAAATTAGATATCTTAAACGGGAACTCATTTCGCTTTCGCCGCAAGAAGCTGTAACAAAATTAAATCTTTATACACTTGGAACTTTTGCAACAAAACTTTTCCAATTAAATGAGCTTGCTTCGGCAAAAGTTTTAAGCGATGCTTCCGCGGCAGTTTTACTTAACAAAGCATTTGAAGAAACTGAATTAAAATATTTTTCAAATTATCGCGATGGAATTCCACGCGGTACTTTAGACAGAATTAAAAATGTTATAAGCGAGTACAAGCGAAATGGAATAAGACCAGAGCGATTATTAGCTGAATCCAATGATTTGATTGGCTCAGAAAAATTAAAGGCAGTTGATATAGCTAATATCTATCAGCGTTATCTGATCAATTGTAAGAAACTTGGTGCTTATGAAATAGGCGATATTTATTCTTTGCTACTATCGCTTAAAGAAAATGAATTTAAAAAACGATTCCAAAATTTATTTGAGGGAGTAAAAAAAATAATTATAAATGGTTTTGATGAATTTGCACCACCGGAAATTGATATAATTAATAACACATCAAACATTAGTGATTTGGAATTGTTCATCTCTTTTGATTATTACCGATATAACCCTGCACTTTTTTCACATCTCGATTCCTGTTATGAAAAACTTAATGTTAAAGGCTTTAATGAGATTGAGGATATTTCCCCAAATTACTTTAAAGATTTTCAAAAGAAAGTACGGGAAAAATTATTTTTACTCGATGAAAATGATACTGCTGATCAAAGCTCAATAGATATTACAAAAATTGCGGCATCCTCTCCGGTAGAAGAAATAAAATTAATTGCTAAAGAAATTAAATCACTTATAATAAATAAAAATGTTAAGCCGGAATCAATTTGTGTGGCTTTCAATCTTATCTCAGATCATTCGGCTGTTGTGCGCGATATTTTTGATGAGTATGGAATTCCGTTTAATCTAACAGATCGTTTTGCATTAAGTGAATCACAGCCAATTACAGCATTGATCAATCTATTAGAGATTTTAGAAAACAATTTTTATTACAAAAATATTTTTCGTGCGCTTACAGGCAGATGGATAAAAATTGATGATGTGGATTTATCAAATCTGTTAAGGGTTTCGGCAAACTTAAAAATTATATCCGGTTACACCAACTGGATTGATTCAATCGATCGAGCGCTTGAAGAAATTGAGTATGATAATGTAGATAATGATAATCATTATTTGCCAGTGGAATTTTATCGACGCGCAAAAAATGATATTACTAAAATTTATGAATTGCTTAATCCGTTTAATCACAAAATAGGAATAGATGATTTTAATGATCTGCTGCGGCAACTGATTCTTAAAATAAAACTGCCGGAAAGAATTATAAATGATAATCCGAAGCATATTGAAAAAAATGTGAAGGCATTAACAATTTTCTGGGAAACCGTAGATGAAATATTAAATCTGTTAAAAGATGAAAATGGAAAAGAAAATAAATATCCGTTGGATTATTTTTTAACTCAAATTAAAACTGCGTTATTGTTTACCCGATATAACGTAAAAGAAAGACACGGAAATGGAGTGCTTGTTACTTCGGTTAATGAGATACGTGGACTAAATTTTGATTATGTTTTTATCGGCGGTTTAGTTGATGGAGAATTTCCAACAAGATATCAGCCGGAAATATTTTTTTCTGGATCATTTAAAAAAGATGAGTACAAACATATTCTTGAAGAGCGTTATCATTTTTATCAGGCATTAAGCAGCGTTAATAAATCTTTATATCTTACATTTGCTGCAAAGGATGAGAAGAAAGAATTCACGCCTTCAACTTTTCTAAACGATTTATCCAGAATCTTTTCAATCAAAGAAAAATCTTCAAATGATTTTAAAGATATTATTCAAAGTAAAGCTGAGCTGTTAACTCTTATCTCAAATTATTCTTTGAATGAATCATTAGCAGATTTAGAAAAGTATGGGATTGATTCCGAAAAATTAAAATCCGATTTGAGCATTGATAAATTGAGACAAAAAGATGTTTTTGCAGATTCCTCTTATACCGGAAATATTTTTAATGATCTTTCTGAAGAAGCAAAAATTAAACTAGCTGAACAAAAAGAAAAACAATATTCAGCTTCACAACTTGAAGAATATGCAAAGTGTCCATTCCAATATTTTCTTAAAAGAATTTTACTGTTGGAAACAATCGAGGAACCGAGTGAAGAACTTGAATCTTTTGAACTTGGAAGTATAATTCATTCGATCTTGTATGAATTTTATCGTACGATGAAAGAGAAAAATATAATTCTATCTGGATGTGATGATGTTACTTTTGACAAAGCAGAAAAGATCATATTTAATATAGCTGCAAAGAAGATTGAGAAACTTCATCTCAATTCCTCTTTAATATTTTTTGAAAAAGAAAAAATTATTGGAATTGCCGAAAACAAAAGGAATTCCATTTTATACAAATTCCTTGAGGAAGAAAGAAAAAATTCTAAGGATTATTTACCGAAATATTTTGAGCTTGAGTTCGGAAAATTTAAAAACACTTCTGATAATTACAATCAAATTACCGTTGATGACATTTCTGTGAGAGGGAAAATTGATAGGATAGATTTGGATCGTGAACAAAATCATTATAAAATTATTGATTATAAACTTGGTGGTAAAAGACCATCTAAAAGGGAACTTGAAACAGGTCTTTCACTTCAACTGCCGTTATATCTTTTTGCTTCCAAAAAATTAATTGAAGCAGAACTAAATCAAAATTCTGATCCTGCTGCTGCAATTATTTATTCTTTGAAGTTGACTAAAAATAATTTTGGTGAAAAAATTATTCACATCAGTAACTCTAGAAATCCGGATGTAGAAGAATTAATAAAATCGAACGAAGAGCTGATTAATATTTGTAACCAATTTATTCCAGCTTACGTTCAAAAAATTGTGGAAGGTAAATTTAATCTTTCATCTCTTGAGGATAGAGAAAATAAAGTTTGCCGCTTTTGTGATTTTAAATCGATCTGCCGAATACAGGATTTGCAGTAGTTAATTTTTTTGATGAGTCATTTTAACAATAATGCATACCAAATTTTGTTCTTGAATAAAAAATTATTCTTTGTAGCTTTACATTTGATTAAAAACATTACGGAGACATTCGATGCGTTTGGCTAATTTACTTTTAGGTTTATTTTTTATTACTTCAATCTTGAATGCGCAAGATGAAACTAAGCCGTGGATAAAATCAGAAAGACTTGGTGCTGAAAGACAAATCAAGTTATCTAAAATTCAGTATCCCGGCGATTCCAAATATGATGTAACCTATTATAAACTTGATCTGAAGGTAACTTATTCCCCTCAGCAAATTGTGGGCGCTGTAACAGTAAATGCATTTGCAGATACTGATAATGTTTCAAACATATTTTTAGATCTTACAAATCCGCTTAATGTTGATTCAGTTATACTCAACGGAAACCCCGCAGTTTTTTCTCACATTGGTGATAAACTTAATATTACATTAGATGGAATTTATAGTAATGGTCAATCTTTTAGTTTGATTGTTTATTACAATGGTGTTCCCGGCTCAAGTGGATTTGGAAGTTTTGAGTTTGATTTGACAAAAATTACTAATCAGCCAACTATCTACACTTTAAGTGAACCTTACGGAGCTAAGGATTGGTGGCCCTGCAAAGATACTCCCGCAGATAAAGTTGATAGTGCAGACGTGTGGATAACAGTAAGCACTTCATTTACGGCTGCATCAAATGGATTACTTACTGCAATTGTAGAAAACGGCGATGGAACACATACTTACAAATGGAAAGTCCGTTATCCAATAGCAAATTATTTATTATCTCTTGCGATAGCAGATTATACTGAGTACACAAATTATTATAATTATTCTCCTTCTGATTCAATGCCCCTAAATCATTTTGTTTATCCAGAAAGCTGGAGTCCAACAGTAAAGAGTTATCTGGATTTAACTCCGCTGATGATAAAAGTTTATGCTGAGCATTATGGTGAATATCCTTTTATAAAAGAAAAGTATGGGCATGCACAATTTGGATGGGGCGGTGGAATGGAACATCAAACATTAACATCTGTCGGCGGATATAGTTCCGGTTTGATTGCACACGAGCTTGCTCATCAATGGTATGGCGATGCAGTTACCTGTAAAGACTGGCACCACATCTGGCTTAATGAAGGATTTGCAACTTATAGTGAGAGTGTTTGGATTGAATCACAGCAAGGTATTTCAGGTTATAAAAATTTTATTATAAATGAAATGAACAGTGCAAAAAATGCAATTGGTTCAATCTGGGTGCAAGATATTTCCAACATAGATGAAATATTTAATGGTTCAAGATCTTATGCTAAAGGTGGCGTTGTTCTTCATATGCTGCGTGGAATTGTTGGCGATTCTACATTTTGCAAAATAATGAGAACCTACACTTATTATCCAAGTGTTGCTTATGGTGTTGCAACTACGGAGGACTTTCAATCAATTGCAGAATCTGTTTGCGGATTAGATCTAAATTACTTTTTTCAGGAATGGATTTATGGTGAAAAATATCCAAAGTACTCAATTGTTTGGAGTAAAAACTTAATTAGTAATAACCTTTGGAATCTTTCCGTGAAGATTACTCAGGATATTAATTCAAACCCTTCATACTTTACGATGCCTGTGCAGATAAAAGCTATCTTTGCAGTTGGTGATACTTTAATTACAGTTTTTAATAATGCTCAATCTCAAACATTTAACATTACTCTCAATGGCGAACCAGCATCCATTTCATTTGATCCAAATAACTTGATATTAAAAACCGTTAACTCAGTTGTTACAGGAGTTGGTGAAGAAATTAATCCAAAATCATTTTCGCTCGAACAAAATTATCCTAACCCGTTTAATCCAAGTACTAAAATCAGTTGGCAGTCTCCAGTTGGC
This sequence comes from Ignavibacteriaceae bacterium, assembly GCA_036170275.1. Classification (GTDB taxonomy): domain Bacteria; phylum Bacteroidota; class Ignavibacteria; order Ignavibacteriales; family Ignavibacteriaceae; genus IGN3. The sequence continues at coordinate 3,811 of JAVHOU010000025.1, read as the reverse complement.
AGTTGGCAGACTTTAAAGGTTTATGATGTATTAGGAAATGAAATAGCAGCATTGGTTAATGAATATAGACCAGCAGGAACTTATGAAATTGAGTTTAATACATCATCCATTAAACATCAACCATCTTCCGGAGTGTATTTCTATCAACTAAAAGCTGGAGAGTACGTTAGCTCAAGAAAGATGATCTTAATGAAGTAAGGTTAGGATTCTTGACATCCTAACATTCAATTCTTATTTTTGAAGTGCCACTGTTTCTGATTATCAGGACGGTGGCAATTTTTTTTAAATCATTAATAAAAGAGTTTTTACAATGTCCTCTGGAAATTTTGTCTATTTAACAAGGGAAAGATTAATTGAGCTTGAAAAAGAACTTCAGCAAATGAAATCAAAGGGCAGAAAGGAAATTGCTGCCAAAATTGCTGAAGCACGAGCTCACGGAGATCTTTCAGAAAATGCTGAATATGATGCTGCTAAAGAAGAACAGGGTTTGTTTGAATTGAAAATAAGCAAAATGGAAGATGTATTATCTCGTGCGAGAGTAATTGATACTTCTAAAATGCCCACAGATGAAGTTCACCTTCTTTCTACGGTTAAGATTAAAAATCTTAAGACTAAAAAGGTTGTAGAATATCTTTTAGTTTCGCCTGAAGAAGCTGATTTTCAGGAAGGCAAAATTTCGATTACTTCTCCTGTTGGGCAAAGTTTAATCGGTGCAAAGCTTGGAGATAAAGTTCAGGTTAAAGCTCCTGCCGGATTAATGGAATTTGAAATAATTGAAATAAAATAACAAGTTGTTTTTATACTAAATTTAGTAGCGAATGTTATTTCTTAAACCCTTCTGCAATAAGCTGAAATTAGTTTTATGAAATATTTTTTCGATTTTTTATTCTGATATCCGAAACAAGTTCAATTTTGATGAAAGCTACCGAACAAAAAGTTTTAAGATTTATTAAAGAAAATGATCTTTTGTTTTCTGGAGATAAAATTTTAATTGCACTAAGCGGCGGACCAGATTCTGTTTTTTTGCTTCACTTCTTAAATAAGTTTAAAAAAAAATATATGATCAAAATAGGCGCAGTTCATATCGATCATTTGTTGCGTGGAAAAGATTCTGATAGAGATGAACTTTTTTGCAAAACTATTTGTAATGAGCTTTTCATTCCATTTTATGTTTTGAAAAAAAATATTAAAGCATTTGCAAAGAAGAATAGAATATCATTGGAAGTTGCAGGAAGAAAAGTCCGGTATGAATTTTTTGAAAAAATTTCCAAAGCAAATTCTTATAATAAAATTGCAACCGCTCACAATGCTGATGATAACACTGAAACTGTTTTTATAAATCTTATTAAAGGCGCGGGAATAAAAGGGATCGCTGGGATTCCGATTAAAAGGGAAAATATCATTCGTCCGATTTTATCATTAACAAAAAAAGAAATTCTGGATTATCTTGAAGAAAATAGATTTGAGTATCGAATTGATGAATCAAATCTATCAAATGAGTTTGAGAGAAATTATTTAAGAAATAAAGTTATTCCATTAATTCATAAAGAGTTAAATCCTTCGCTGTCGCAGACCATTCTAAAGACATCACTTAACCTGCAAAGATTAAATAATGAAATTGAAAACTATTCTAAAAAGCTGGAAACCAATATTAGATCAGTTAAAAATAAGAGCGTAATAATTCCAAGCAATCTATTTAATAATGAAAATGAATTTATTATTTCGTATTTGCTTAAAGACATTATTGATGAAAATTTTTCTGTAAGAATAGAATCTAATGATCTAAAAAAAATATTTTTGTTAGTAAAAAAACAATCAGGTAAATCAGAAGAACTTTCGGAAAATCTTGTCGCTTTAAAGGAACGGGATAAAATTATAATTAGAAAAACTTCTCCTTCCAATAAAACTAAAAAGATAAAAGTAGATATTGGTGATGAAGTGAAAATCGGCGATAAATTATTTTCAATCAGAAAAGTTGAATCTGAAGAAATTAAAATTGGCAAATCAAGAAATGAGGAATATATTTCAGGTGATGAAGTAAAAAACAGTTTTGAACTTCGGACTTGGCAAGAAGGTGATAAATTTTTCCCGATAGGGATGCGAGGGACTAAAAAGATTTCTGATTATCTAAACGATATAAAAATTAATTCTTTTGAAAAAAAAGATCAGCTTGTGCTGGTAAATGACAGCAAAATCGTTTGGGTAATCGGTAAAAGACTTGATGATCGTTTTAAATTAACATCAAACACAAAGAAAGTTTTAAAATTATGTCTGAAATAATTGATCCGCAAAATGAAAAGTTAGTTATCGGTGATGATGTTTTTGTGCCATTCCTCACAGAAGAGGTTATTCAAAATAGAATTAAAGAACTTGCAGAACAAATATCACACGATTACAATGAAAAAATCCCAATTTTTATAGGTGTTCTTAACGGAGCGTTTATTTTTCTGGCTGATCTTATAAAAAAGGTTACAATTAATTGTGAAATTGATTTTTTCAAATTATCAAGTTACGGTGATTCTAAAATTTCATCCGGAAATGTGCGCCTGCTCAAGGAATTGAATTGCGATGTGAACGGACGGGATATTATTATTGTTGAAGATATTGTTGATTCAGGTTTATCAATAAAGTTTATTGAAGAGATTTTTAATAAACATACACCTAAAAGTATAAAGGTTTGTTCGCTTTTGATGAAGCCCGAAAGCCTTAAATATGATATTAAAATTGATTATATTGGTTTCAAAATTCCTGGTAAATTTGTAATTGGTTATGGGTTAGATTATGCCCAAAAGTTCAGGAATTTGAAATTAATTTATGCCCTAAGCGATTAAAAAATAAAGAGAAAAATTTTAGAAAAGATATTATGAGTGATAACGAAAAAAAATCTGGAAATAAATTACCCAAAGACGGACCAAACAGACCTAACGATAATTTTGATTGGTCTAAAGTTATAAGAATGGTTTTTGGCTGGGGTGCTGTTATTGTTGCTGCAGTTATTGTTATGCAAGTGTTTAGAACCGGTGCAGAGACATTTACAGAAATACCTTATGGGGAGTATGAAGTTATTTTGCAAACTCCGGAAAACATTTCTTCAGCAAACATTACCAAAGCAGATGTAAATGATTACACCTTTAAAGCTCAGCTTCGCAAAGAAACAAATGTAAGTATTAAAGGAAAATCCGTATCTGTTAAAGCTATTTCCGTTTATATTCCTGAACCAATGATAGTTGATCAGGAAAAAATTTGGAAAGAAAAAAAAATTCAGTACTCATTTGATAAAGAATCCAATGAATGGGTAAATATTTTAATCGGATTTTTACCCTGGGTTATTATTATTGGGGCTTGGGTATTAATAATGAGAAGAATGCAAGGACAAGGCGGCGGTTCACGTGGAATTTTTTCATTCGGAAAAAGTAAAGCTAAACTTATTACACCTTCAAGTAAAAGAGTTACTTTTAAAGATGTTGCCGGTACCGATGAAGCTAAAATGGAACTTCAGGAAATTATAGAATTCTTAAAAGAGCCAACTAAATTTCAAAAACTTGGCGGAAAAATTCCAAGAGGAGTTTTATTGTTAGGACCTCCCGGAACAGGAAAAACTTTATTAGCTCGTGCAGTTGCGGGTGAATCAGGTGTTCCGTTCTTTTCGATTTCCGGAGCAGATTTTGTTGAGATGTTTGTTGGTGTAGGCGCAAGTCGTGTACGTGATCTTTTTGATCAGGGGAAGAAAAATGCGCCTTGTATAATTTTTATTGATGAGATTGATGCTGTGGGAAGACATCGCGGCGCAGGATTAGGCGGCGGACACGAT
>JAVHOU010000024.1:0-25427 GCA_036170275.1 Ignavibacteriaceae bacterium | reverse complement strand
ATTTTTGTCAACAGAAATTTAATACATTTCTGTCTCTTTGCGTAAGGTGAGTTATCAATTCAACTAAAACTTTTTACAGCGTCATCTTTGGATTTGAACGATTCAAAAACTCTATACATTCTCGTTAGTTCAAACATTGAATGAACTGCTGGTTGAAAACCAACTAATCTTAAATCTCCATCAAGAGCCGTTAATTTTTTTAATGTAACAACTAAGCTGCCCAAAAAAGTCGAATCAATAAATTCACATTGAGACAAATCAACCACAATTTTCTTAATGCCTCTTTCAATATCATTAACCAGTACTTCTTTGAACTCTTCAGCTTCAACCATTGTTGCTCTTTTAAGATTTACAGTAATTACAACAACATCATTTGTTTGTTCTCTAAAAAATTCCATAAGGTTTCCATCCTTTATTCTGTTGATCGATTTTCAATTTTATATTTGTCCATCAAACGATAAATGGTAGCTCTGCCAAGCTGTAAACGCTTAGCTGCTTCCACAATATTACCTTCGGTAATAGATAGAGCGTGTCTGATGGCTTCTTCTTTTAATTTTTCAAATGGAATAACAGTTTCATCACTAAACAATGGTCCCGTGTATTCAATACTTCCAGCAGATTCTCCCGTACGCAAATGCGTTGGAAGATCTTCAACATCCACGATATCCTTATCCGTAATAATTAAACATCTTTCAATTGTATTTTCCATTTCACGAACATTGCCAGGCCAATTATATTCATAAATTAATTTTAAAGCCCGCTTAGAAAATCCCTTTATTTCTTTTCCAAGTTTAAGACTGAATTTTTGAATAAAATGTTCGGACAATATTAATATATCGCCTTTGCGATGTCTTAAAGGCGGTATTGAAATTGGAAATGAATTAAGTCTGTAATAAAGATCTTCTCTAAATTCTTTATCCTCAACCGCTTTTTTCAAATCACGATTAGTTGCTGAAATAATTCTCACATCAGTTTTAATTAATTCTGTGCCGCCAACTCTTTCAAATTCCTTTTGCTGAATGACACGAAGTAATTTTGCCTGAAGCAGCATTTCTAATTCACCAACTTCATCTAAAAATATTGTGCCGCCTTTTGCAAGTTCAAATTTACCAAGCTTACGCTGATGAGCTCCTGTAAAGGATCCTTTTTCATGTCCAAACAGTTCGCTTTCGAGCAGCTCTCTTGGAATTGATGCGCAGTTAACAACAATAAATGGTTTGTCTTTTCTTTGCCCGTTATAATGGATCGCTCTGGCGACTAACTCTTTTCCCGTTCCACTTTCACCATAAATTAAAACGGTAATATCATTATGTAAAACTTTGGTAACGAGTTTAAAGACATCCTGCATTTTTCCATCAGAAGATATTATGTTATCAAAGCTGTACTCTTTTTTAACATTTTCTTTTAAGTTTATTAATTCACGTGTAAGATCGTGATTTCTGATAGCATTTTTTACTGCAAGTTCTAACTTCTGCTGGTCGATGGGTTTAGTAAAATAATCGTACGCACCAAATCTTAAAGCTTCAACGGCAACTTCAATGCTACCTTGTGCAGATAACATTAATACCGGAATATTTTCATCAAACTGCTTTATTCTTTTTAGAGTTTCAATCCCATCCATTCCAGGAAGCATAATATCCAAAAGAATAATATCTGGTTTCTTACCAAGATTTCTTAAAACATCTTCAGCAGTTGCAAATGTTTCAACCTGATATTTCCATTTATCTTTAGCCCAATAGCTAAGAAGTTTTGATATGGCTTGTTCGTCATCAACGATAAAAATAAGTTTTTCCAATTTTCATCCTGTTTTACTAATCGCGATTATTTTTAAGTAATTTAATTATTACAGAGGTTCCTTTATTGGGTTCGCTCTGAATATTGATTAAACCTTTATGCAAATCTACAATTTGTTTCACAAAAACCAATCCCATGCCTGTTCCCGAAATATCAGAATCGGGTCTATTTACTCTATAAAATTTTTGAAAAATAAATGGTAAATCCTTCTCCGGAATCCCGATTCCGGTATCAGAAATAACTATTTCAACCTCTCTGAACAAATTATTTAGAATTACTTTAATTCTTCCCCCTTCAGTAGAAAATTTTATTGAATTTTCCATAATTGCATCCAGTGCTTGAAACAATCTTTCTTCATCGGCTTCAATAATAATTTCACCACTTATAATATCTGAGCTTATTACTAAATTTTTTTCTTCTGCAGATTTTCTGTTTTTTTCAATTACTTCTTCTATAATTTTAATGATATTTGTTTTGGTTTTATTTAAAGCTATCCGACCGGTTTCCATTCTTGACAAATCCAATACATCATTAATTAGTTTTGCCAGTCTTTTCCCTTCATTAAGAATTATTAAATTAAATTCCATTCTCATTTCTGCAGGCATATTTGGATCAGAAGCAATCGTTTCCGAAAATCCCACAATAGAAGCCAATGGAGTACGTAATTCATGCGAGATGTTGGAGACAAATTCACTTTTCATTGTATTCAATTCTTCAAGCATCATCTTTTGGTGTGATGATCGCGATCTTTCCAAAGAGATTAATCTTTCGGCTTCAATTAACTTTGGTTTTAGATTACTTAATTCATTTTCAAGTTTTCTTTGGATAGTTACATTTTTTCCAACACCGATTAATCCAATTATTTTATTTTCATTCCTAACAGTTCTAATGCTAATCTGATATCTATTTGTTTTTTCAAACTTGTTAATGAAAGATGATTCAAAAAAAGCGTAATCATTTTTTAAGGCAAGAGTTATTGATGAGTTTACCAACTGCAGATAATCGGGATTAATTAATTCTGAAAAATGTTTCCCAATCAAATCATTAACCGAATACTCTAACGCAGAGGCGCCATATTCATTTATGGCTACTATTGTTCCCGATTCATCTAAAATAAAAATTAAATCTTTTGTTACTTTAAAAAGACCAAGAAACAATTCCTCCCAGTTTCCTATTTTTAATAATAGATCCGAATCGATCTCTTTACTTAACTCCAATCCGCTGATTCCAATGTTTAAATTTTCAACCATAAAATTGTAACAAAAATAATTCTGTCTAATATTAGTTTAGAAAATAGCAGGATTTTGTGTCGAAATCAATTGAAGGAAATAAGGTAAGTACAAAAGATCGTGTACTTGTTTTAATTATTAATTTTCTCTTTTTGTAAAGCTTCATAGTACTTTCTGATAAGATCTTCATAATCTTTATTGTAACCTTCCTGAACAGCACGATTTAATTCTTCTTTAAGCTTTTCTTTACCTTGCTGATTTTTTAGATTCAATTCTGCTGGATTATTACGAGTATAATTTGTCCCGCTTTCAGATTTTCTTTCCTTTTCAAAATCTCTTTCGTTTATAGATTTTTGTGCATCCAAAAGTTTTGATAAAATCTTTTCCTGTTTCTGAATTAAATCATCAAAAAGCTTTTCCGTATTCATATCGCTAACAACTTCCTTCATCTGGTTAACGATATTTTCAAGATCTGCTGGAATTTTTTTAGACTCACCACTTTGTTTAGCTTCCTTGTTCAACTGCTCAAGAGATTTTTGAATTAGTTGCTGCTGCTGAGCCAACCGCTGCATCTCACCTTGCTGCTGAGGACTTAACTGACCTTGCTGCATCTGTTGAAGCATTTGTGTCATATTATTTAAATCCATTTGCTGCCCGGACATTTTTTGCAACTGCTGCATCAAAGACATCATTCCGCCGCTGCCGCTGCCGCCTTGTATCATTGATTCAAGCGAACTCTTCAATATACTCGCCGCTTCATTCAAGTGCATCATCGCATCACCCTGCGAAAGTGTTGCCATACTTCCGTTTCTGTTCTGCATTGATTCCATCGATTGATTCATTTTCTGATTTGCATTACCAAGTGCTTTACCCATCTCAGGAGTTATTGCAAAAGTTTTTTGTGATAGTTCTGACATTTGTTCTAATAATCTGTTAAGATTTTTTTTGATTTCATTTTGCTTCTGTACATTTTGTTCAAACTGTGATGAATTTGGATCAACATTTTGAAGTTTGTTTTTTAATTCTTCCTGCTGTTTTGATAAAGATAAAATATTATCAAGTATGCGCATCATATCAGTAAAAGTCTGCATTTGATTTTCCTGCTGCATTTGTTCTTGCATTTGCTGCATGCTTGATTTCATCTGCTTCATATTTTTAGAAAGCTGCTGCTGATTTTTTTGAGCTTTTTGTTTCTGATTTTGTTTCAAATCTTTTGAAGTTTCTTTTGAAAGCTCTTCATTATTTTGTTTATCTAATTCTTCCTGCAGCTTTTCCATTTTTTCATTTGGCATATCTTTAAGCTCGCTCATTTGTTTTGCAAGCTCATCCATTTTCTTTTCTAATTTATCAAGTTCATTAGATATTTCATTTTGCTTTTCACTTAACTGCTCAGATTTTTTTTGATCTGAGAGATCACTCTCTTTTGTCTGTTCACTTATTTCATTTTGTTTCTGTTCAAGATTTTCAGTTCGCTTAATCATCTCATCCATTTTCTGTTCAATCTGAATACGCTTAAGCAAATTCATAGTTCGTTCAATACTTTTCTTAAACTTTTCCTCATCCATTTTCATATTATTCATTGCATCCTGCGTTTGATTACGATTCATTTTCTGAAGCATATCCTGCATTTGCTGCATTGCTTTTTTCATTTCATCGCTCGTCATCTCATCCATCAACTTTTGCAGTTCCATATATTTTTGAAGAGTTTCTTCAGAAAGTAATTTGTTTTGCTGAAGTTCATTCTGCATTTGTTTTAGGTTCTCACTAACACTTTCCATCTTTTCCTGCAGCTTTTCAAATTTATCTAAAGCCTGCTCTACCTTTTCTTTTTCTTCCCAGGTAAGTTCCTGTTTATCCTTTTTAAGATCTTTATCGATTTTTTCTAATTCTTTTTTCAAATCTTCAGCTTCTTTTAAAGTCTGTTGCATATCATCCTGCGCAACTTCTTGAGTATCATCAGCTTTTGCAAGAATTTCATCCAAAGATGGAACACGAACATTAATTATTTGCGTCTTTGCAGATTTTGGTCCGCTTACATTATCGTTATCAAAAATTTCCAGATAGAATGAGTAAACATCATTAACAGCGGGATTTAATTTTGTAAGATTCCAAACGTGATCAACAATTTGCTCTTTTATTTTTTTGTCGATAGAAATTTCAATCGATGAAAATTTTTCTTGCGGCGACTCATATTTTGATGAAGTCAGTTTATAATTAAGATTCAGTTTTGAAAATCCATAATCATCATTAACCTTAACTTCAATGAGAACACGACTATCATTTGCAAGGCTTAAATCCTGTTTCGGATAAATCAATTCAATAGCAGGATTTGAATCATACAAAGCTTTAATATAATATCTCACAGGTTGAAGATTTGTATTATTACCTAAGTCGTTTAAAACTATTATGTAAGAATTATCCTTTCGTATTTTAAAAGAACCTTTAACTAAATTACTCTGGATTTTTAAATCGGTTTTTGTGGAATCTTCAAATTCAATGTGTGCTGATTTTAATTCCTTATTTGAAAGCAAACTGATCTCGATATCACTTCCTATCAATGCGGAAACATTTCCGTTATCTTTTTGTTCAATTGTTGGAATGTTTGAATACCCTGGCGAAATAACTTTCACATCAAGCGAGCGAATAACCGGACGATCGATAACTTTAATTTGAAATACATCGCTTTTAATATCTTCGGCAGAGGCATAATAAAATAAAGTTGATCGAAGCTGTTGAACTGAAAATTTATAGTTTCCTAAAGAATCTTTTTGAATTTCGTGTTCTTCAAAATTTGTTTGGGATTCTTCGCGGGTTAATAAAAATACTTTTTTAGGAATTTCTCCTTTAACCCGAATTAAAAAATCAACATTTTCTCCCTTTGTTACTTCGGTATTGCCGGGATAAATTTCAAAATAAAATCTTGCCGGCGGAATAAACTCCTGATCAAAATTAATCAATCTGTATGATGCAGCTTGCAAGCCCGGAATAAATACAAAGAGCAAACCACAAAAGGTAAATATCGAAATAAAATATATTAAGAATTTTTTAGCTTTACTAAAATCTACTATAGATTCAAATTTAATTGGCTTTGCTCGCTCGTAAACATTTTTAAACGCTGCATCAAGTAAAGAAGCGGAGTAAATAGAATTGTTTTTATCCGATGATACAAGCTGCATTGCATTAAGAAGATCATCTTTAATTTCAGGAAAGTGCTTTCCAACTTTATTTGCAGAATAAAAATAATCCCATTTTTTAAATACATCAAAATATTTTAATAAGGGAAGAATTATCCAATAGCTAATTGAACTAACAGCAATGAATATAAATGTAAATAATAAAATAGTACGTACTAATGATTTGGAATAAGCAGCTAACTCAATTAGACTGAACAATGTAAAAGCTGAGACAATGATTATTAAAGTTAATAGCAGTCCCAAAAGGAAAAGTGCTAAGTACTCTTTCTTAATTAGTAGTTCTAGTTTGTTAATTATTTCTTTATAAAAACTTGTATCCATTTTCCCTATTTACTTAAAGCATAAATAATAATGTTAGTACCAAACTTAAGTGCTTCTTCTCTTTTGTCTTTAGGATCGTTGTGAACTTCAGGATCAGCCCAGCCATCACTTGGATTAGATTCGTAAGTGTAAAGCACAGCTAATCTTTCTCCTTCAAAAATTCCGAATGACTGTGGTGGTTTTTTGTCATGCTCATGTGTTTTAGGAGTCCCGTTTTCAAACTTAAAAAAGATGTTAAAAATTTTATTACTAAAAGGTAATTCTAAAAAATCTTTCTCAGGAAAAACTTTTTTCATTTCTCTGCGAATAGCCTTATCTAAACCGTAATCATCATCAATATAAAGAAAACCGCCGTTTTCTAGATATGTTCGTAATCGTTTAGCTTCTTCATTTGATAAAACAATATTTCCATGTCCGGTTAAAAATAAAAACGGATAAGAAAAAACTTCATCAGCAGAAATATCAACAAATTTATACTCGGCATTAACTTTAATGTTGGTATTTGCCTGCACAAATTTCAAAAGATTAACTTCAGATGATGGATCATTATACCAATCACCGCCGCCGCTGTATTTAAGACGTGCAATCTGGAATCCGGTTTCGGATTGAGGATATAAGTAAAATATATTTCCCAAAAGAATGAAAAACGGTAATATTTTTAATAGGTTTACTATCACAAAATTAAATTATTTATTCAATAAGCAAATATCAATGTAAGAATTCTTCATTAACCAATGCGTAAACTTAGCATAATTTATATTTCAATAATACTGGTTTTATTTTTCTTTGGCTATTATTACTTTCGATTAGATGATGCATTCATCTTTTATAAATATGCCAAAAATATTGCAGAAGGGAACGGTTATGTATTCAATGTTGGTGAAAAGGTAAATGCTACAACATCGCCTCTCTACACATTAATATTAGCTCTGCTTTATTGGATAACCAAACCATTTTTTACAGATAGTTTTGTTGTATTAGGTAATCTAATTTCTATCTTTTCAATTATTCTGATTTTATATTCGATAAAAAATATTTTTAACGATGCTGAAAGATTTCATTGGTTCGCAATAATTTTTCTTTCGATGCCTTTACTAAAATTCGGTTTTGGAATGGAAACCTTTCTCAATCTTGCTTTGATTGTTTACTCCATCTATTTGTATACAAGCAATAAGCTAATACTTGCTTCAATATTTATAGGACTATCTGTACTAGCAAGATTGGATTCAATTTTATATGCGGGAATTATTTTTCTGTATTACATAGTTAGCAATAAAAAACTACCGCCTTTCTTGCCAACACTTACATTTCTCTTGATTACTGTTCCTTGGTTTGTATTTAGTAAAATATATTTTAATTCTTTTTTGCCAACTACTATTAATGTAAAACTTTCACAAAATGATTTTGGGATGTTTGGCAACGGATTAATTTTCTTTACCGGTTCAGTTCGAGTAATTCCCGGTACATATTTAACAGTTATCACTTTATCAGTATTTCTATTATTCAGTATTATTTATCTTATAAAAAAAAGAATAACTATTAGCAGTAACCACGGATTATTTCTCTTAAAAATATGGTCTATATTGTTATTTCTAGTATATGGTTTTGTGCTTAATGCACCGCCTTATCAGTGGTATTATACTCCGTTTTCGATAATACTATCTATTATATTTGCTTTGGTTCTTAAACAATTTTTAAAAAGTAATTTTGCAAAAATTATTATTACTATACTGCTGATTTTTTCTGCTTGTGTACTTCCGATTAAAAATTTTATTGAAGGTTACAACCCGAAATACATTTATTACACAGAAGCAGTAAATTGGCTAAATGCAAATACAACCAAAGGAACAACGGTTGGTGTTGATGAAATTGGAATTATAGGATGCAATTATAAGAACGGGAAATTAGTGGATGCACTTGGATTAATTACTCCCGATGTTGTTCCTCATCTTTCAAAAAAAGATTTTAATTGGTACTTGCTAAATTATTCACCTGATTATATTGTAAATGATTATCCTTATGTTCAAAAACATGCTGGCGGAGAAGAAAAAACTTTTCGGGAAAAATATAAAGTCGTTAAGGTTTTTGAATCAAGAGGACAAAAAATTGCTATTTACAAAAGGGCAAATTCAGATAGTTAGAAAGTTATATCTTTAGAGGAAAACTTAATATGACAAAAAAATATTGGCTTGTAAAATCCGAACCAAACAATTTTTCTATTGATGATTTAAGGAAAAGCAAAAACCAAACAACTTGTTGGGATGGAGTTAGGAATTACCAGGCAAGAAATTATTTACGCGATGAAATGAAAAAAGGTGAACTGGTTTTATTTTATCACAGCAGCTCAGATTTACTTGCAGTGGTTGGAATTTGCGAGGTTGTAAACGAAGGTTATCCGGATCACACGCAGTTTGATTCCGATAACGATCATTACGATCCAAAAGCTGATCCGAAAAATCCGGCATGGTTTATGGTTGATGTGAAGTTCGTAAAGGAGTTTAGCACTCCCGTAACTTTGGAAGAAATAAAATTAAATCCAAAACTTATAAACATGAAATTGATAGCTCGTGGAAATAGACTCTCTGTTATGCCTGTAACAAAAGAAGAGTTTGATGAAATAGAAAAAATGGAAAATAATAAATAATTTTGTATTCGGGGCTGTAGCTCAGTTGGGAGAGCGGTTCGTTCGCAACGAACAGGTCGTCGGTTCGATCCCGATCAGCTCCACTAAAAATGTTTTCAAAATCACTTTTGGTACTTTATTGGATTAAATTATTTTCATCATCAGTATCAGCACGATTTAGAACATTTGGCGGCAAAGATTTACTAGCTTTTGCACCAAGCTTCTTAATTTTTTCTGTTCGACTAATTAAATTACCTCTGCCCTCAGTAAGCTTGTTCATTGCTTTATCGTAATTGTCTTTAGTTGTAACTAATCCTTTCCCAATAGAAATTAAATCATCAACAAAAGCTACAAACTTGTCGAGCATCTCACCGCTTTGTCGTGCAATCTCAACTGCGTTTTTGTTTTGATTTTCTTGTCGCCATATACTTGAAATAGTTCTAAGTGTTGCAAGCAAGGTCGATGGACTTACAATAACTATATTCTGTTCAAAAGCATCAGTAAAAAGTGAAGGATCACTTTGAACAGCATAAGCAAACGCTGGTTCGATAGGCATGAACATTAGCACAAAATCTAAACTTTCAAGCTGATAAAGATTTTGATAATTCTTCCCGCTTAGGTTTTTGATGTGCGAACGGATTGAATTTATATGCTCTCTTAAACCAAGCTGTTTTTCGTGTTCATCTTCTGATGAAACAAATTTTTCATATCCAATAAGAGAAACTTTTGAATCAATAATTATGCTTTTATTCTCAGGCAAATTAATTATAACATCAGGTTGGAATCTTCTTCCGGATTCAGCCGTTATACTTTCCTGAACAACATATTCACGTCCTTTTACAAGACCGGATTTTTCTAAGATACTCTCAAGAATAAACTCGCCCCAATTACCTTGAGTTTTTGATTGTCCCTTTAATGCATTGGTAAGATTTGTAGCTTCCAGAGTTATCTTTTGATTCATTTCTTTAAGCATCTGAAGTTGTTCGCGTAGCGATGCGTGACCTTTGATGCTTTCTTTATTTGTGTCTTCAACTTTCTGTTCAAATTTATTTATTTGCTCTCTTAATGGATTTAGAATTTCACTTAACTTTTCTTTATTCTGTTCTGTAAACTTATTTCCCTTTTCTTCAAAAATTTTGTTTGCAAGATTTTCAAATTCTTTTGTAAATTTTTCCTGAAGATTTTCTATTTCAGATTTTTGTTCAGATAGTTTTGTCTGAAGATTAGCGTAGTCAGATTTAAGCGATGAGTTTTCTGAATTGAGTTTTTCTGATTTTTCTCTTTCACTTTTTAATTCTGCCTGAAGCAAAAGTTTATCATCTTCAAGGAGTTTTATTCTCTCAGTGAATTTCCCTGATTCAACTTTTAATGAATTGATTTGTTCATTTAGTTTGTTTGCTTCATCGATTGAAATTGTTTTTTTGCTTTTGAAAAACAAAAAAGCAATCACAAATCCAATAGCCAAACCGATGATGAGATATATTATTTCCATTATAAATTAAATAATAGTTTTAATTTGTCGTTTAATTCATTTCTTATTTGAGGTGTAATTTTTCCTATTGCACCACTAATTATATTTTCGTGTAGAGTTGCAATTTTATCTACCCTTATATAGGATTCGACTTTCAATCCAGTGGTTAAAAAATCTTTTTCTAAAGGAGAAATTTTAATTGAGTATTTATAATTAGCGGGAACTTTGGTTGAGGTGATAAAGGCAACTATTAAATCAAATTCAAGATCACCCTTTGCTAAAACTAAGCATGGTCTTCTCTTTATACTTTCCAAAGATGCAAAAGGAAATTTAGCTATAACAATTTCACCAGGTTCAAACATTATTCTGAATACTTTTCGTTTTTACGATCAGCTACTATGTCAGCGTCACTATATAAATCAGGCTCATCATACAAAAATGAAAAACTATTATTACCCTCTAATAAAGATGTATCAACTTCACCTTTTTGGATTAATAAAATCGAAAGTTGACCCTCAGAAGACATAACAAAGTTATCGGGAACTTTTAAAATCCCGTCTTCAACTTTAATAGGTATTATTTTCATTCCTCAATCCTTTTTATTCAAACTTAGTTAATGATCACTTTTTAATCAAATATTTTTTTACTCAACTTATTTCTTTAAACCCTTTAATCACAATAGAACACGGATGACGCGGATTGCACTGATTTACACGGATCTAATCTGCGATTACCCGCGTGATCTGTGTAATCCGCGTTCTATTCTTTTCTTACTCTAAACTTCCAACTGTTTTTTCAACTTCCTCAAGTATCTCGCAGGATTTAACAAGTACTTTCATCTTGTTATGATCAGCATAAAGAGGACGATCAATATCAAGAAAAGTTACGTGTTTGCGAATAACTTCTTTTGCTTTCGCCACACCTTTTCCTGTTTGATGTTCACGGAAATCAAGGGCTTGAGCAGCCGCCATAAATTCTATTCCCAATATACCATAAGCATTATCCAATATTTGTTGATTCTTAAGGACAGTATTCATTCCCATCGAAACAAAATCTTCCTGATCTGCTGCTGCAGGAATTGATTGGACTGATGCAGGTGCAGATAAAATTCTTTGCTCAACAATCAAAGTATCTGCGGTGTATTGACTTAACATCAAACCGGAAAACATTCCAGCGCCTTTAGTTAAAAATGCCGGAAGCCCAACACTTAACGCAGGATTATTCATTCTGTTCATTCTCCTTTCAGAAAGAACACTAACCATCGTAACAGCCGCACTAATCATATCCATTGGAAGTGAAACTGGTGTTCCCTGAAAGTTTGCACCGGTTAAAGTTATTTTATCTTCAGGAATAAAAATTGGATTATCACCAACACCATTTAACTCAATTTCAATTTGTGATTTTGCATAAGCAACCGCATCGTGTGCGGCACCAATTACTTGGGGAGTAGAGCGCATTGAATATGCGTCCTGAACTTTCTGTTTTATTTTTCCAGTTAGCAAATCACTTCCTTCAACACATTTTTTTATTGCCTGTGAACTACGAACAGCGCCAGAAAATCCACGCAGCTTATGAAGACGAACATCGTAAGGTTTCATATTTGCCTGCAACGCTTCAAGAGACATTGCCGCTGCAATCTCAGCCTGCTTAAGCCAGCGATTAATATCATATAACTGAATTGCGCTTATTGCTGTTATAAAATTTGAGCCATTAATTGTCGCAAGTCCATCTCTCGCATGAAATCCCGGAATTTTTATTCCTGCTTTTTCAAATGCAACATTCCCGTGAAGTCTTTCCCCTTTGTAGAATGCTTCTCCTTCTCCCATCAATAGCAAAGCTATTTGTGCCATTGGAGCTAAATCGCCACAAGCACCAACAGAACCTTTTTCGCATACAACTGGAATGCAATCTTTGTTTAACATTTCAATTAGTGTTAAAGTTATTTCAGGTCTGCAGCCGGAATTACCGTGGGCGTGAACGTTAATTCTTCCTGCTATCGCGCCACGAACATGTTCAATCGGCATTGGTTCGCCAATTCCTGCTGCGTGATTGTAGATAAGATATTTTTGAAAATCTTTTACCTGATCATCATTTAAAACAACTTCTGAGAACTCGCCGATGCCGGTATTAACTCCATACATTATTTCATGTGCTTTAATTTTTTCTTCAAGCATTGCGCGGCAAGTTTTGATACGCTGAAGTGCCTCATTACTAATTTCTACTTTTTCTTTGTGGCGTGCTATGCGTACTAATTTTTCAACCGTGAGATTTGAACCATCTAAAATGACTGACATAATTTCTCCAAATAACTAAATTTTTAATGAGTAAATTTAAGTATAAGATTGGAGAAAAGAAGAGTTCAAGTTTAGGTTTAAGTTCAAGAATTAATCATAATAGTCATTGCGAGTCCTGATTTATCAGGATGAAGCAATCTGATTAATATTACAGATTGCTTCGTTCTAAGACTCACTCGAAATGACGAAAGCAGGTTATTCATCAACAAGCTCAGGATTTAAATGCAATTCCCACTCATCAACGTGAGTAAGAGTAAGTACCCCATTTTTAATGAAAGGATCATCCTTAAACAAATTACGCATTGAACTTTCACTTTTGCCTAAAGCAACAACCAAAGTTTTTGAAGCATCAGCAATTGGTCCGCACATTGTTATTTTTCTTTGAATGAAAAGTTTGTCTGCAAATCTTGAATGATTTTCCCAATAAGGCTGCTCGTGGAAACTTTTTTCTGTTTGATAATTTGGACCTTGGACAAATGTTAATAAAAATGTTTTGTTCATATATTTCTCCACAAAAAAAAACTTAGGCACTTAGGATTATCTTTTTAATTTTATCTGAATTTTGTTTACTTGTTTTGTAATGGATTTTTATTCCGTCTTCATCATATTCAATATTTAACACTTCTGCCAGAGAATGAATTTGTGCAACTTTTTTTGAATCCGTTAACTGCAAAGTTATTTTCTCTTCCACAAAATTATCTTCAATAATTTCATTGAGCAATGATTTGAGTGAAGATATATTAATTCCACGCGTTGCAGAAATCATTACGCTGTCTTTATGGGTGTTTCTTATAAAATCAATTTTTGTTTTATCTTTTATTAAGTCAACTTTGTTAAAAATCCGAACAACTTTTTTATCACTGCTTCCAAATTCTTTCAAAGTTTCTTCAACAACATTAAGATGATCCTCATAAAATGGATGCGAAACATCTATCACATGAAAAATTATATCTGCTTCTCTAACTTCGCTTAATGTGCTTTTAAATGATGCAACAAGCTGCGGCGGAAGTTTTCGAATAAATCCAACAGTATCGCTTATCAATATTTTTTCTGTATCGTGCACCTCAAGCGAGCGGGTTGTTGAATCTAAAGTTGCAAACAATTTATCTTCTGCAAAAACATCTGCGCTTGTTAACAGGTTAAATAAAGTAGATTTACCTGCGTTTGTGTAGCCAGCAATTGCAATACGAGTTAAGTTTTTTCTTCCAGCACTTTGCGTTGTTCGATGAGATTCAATCTGAGTCAGTTTTTCTTTTAAATGACTAATGCGAGTACGGATAATCCTTCTATCAGTTTCAATTTGTGTTTCACCAGGACCTTTTGTTCCGATTCCGCCATACTGTTTTGACAAGTGAGTCCATGCACGAGTTAATCTTGGCAGCAAATATTGAAGCTGCGCAAGTTCAACCTGAGTTTTTGCTTCTTTGCTTTTTGCGCGTGAAGCAAAAATATCAAGTATCAATCCGCTTCTATCAATCACCTTTCGCTTAAATAAATCAGAAAGATTTCTTACCTGCACCGGAGTTAAATCATCATCAAAAATAATTATGTTGATGTCGTTCAACTCAATAAGCTGTGCAAGTTCTTCTGCTTTACCTTTTCCTATATAAAAAGCAGAATCCATTTTTGCTTTGCTTTGAACAATCTTAAAAATCGTTTCTGCTCCAGCAGTGTTAGCAAGTTCCTCAAGCTCCGCAAGATGTTCTTCAACAACTTCTTTACTGTACGTTTTGGTATCAAGTGCAACGAGCATTGCCCGTTCTACTACTTTTTTTGTTATTTCAATCATAATGATTTTCTTTTGAATGTCATTGCGAACGAGTCTTCGAGTGAAGCAATCTGTTTATTCGTTAGATTGCTTCGTCCCGATGGGACTCGCAATGACATTATTGGATTGCTTCCAAATCTTTTTTTGCGTTTCGTGCAATTGTCATTTCAATCAAAGCTAAGATAATTGCTATAAGAACAAAATATCTCCACAACTCGGAGCCAAATCTTGCTTGTAGAATTTTTTCAGTGATGTTACTCTCTTTATTGATTGAGACATAATTCCCATTAAACTTTATTGCTTTAAGGTAATCTTCAAACTCTGATTCATTTGCATATTCTGTTTTAGATTCTGTAGGATCAGTATTGATCGAAATATCTTCAAGTAAATTTTCACCTGAATAAAATTTATAAGAACCAGCCACATTTGTTTTTGAGTAGGATAGATAGTCTCGTCCTGTATTCTCAGAAAGATTTATAAACTCTCCCGACTTATCCGGCTTAACAATTTTAATCTGAGAAAGATTTGTGTTCTTCAAGTTCAGGTTTACTTCTTCACGCGCAATAAAAACATTTTGCTCTCTCTCTTTTGATGAAAGATATGCAACAGATTTGTTTATCAACGGTGCAAAAATACTTTTTATCGGAAAATCACTCCAGCTTAAAACCGGCGAACAATTGAACACAAATATTTTGCCTTTCCCAATTTTATATTCACTTAAAAATGAAGAACCATCAACCAAAGAGATTATCTGGTTACCCGATGAAGAGATTTTATAGTAAGCATTAAGTTCAGGCGACTCATACTTTTTCTTTTCTTCATTCTGAAAAATATTTTGAAATACCGGATGATTAAAATCAGTTTTATCAAATTTAATTTTCAAATCACTGCTGTTAACTTTACCAACAAACGAAGAATTTATACCCAATCCCAACTGAGAATACAGTTTATTATTCTTTACAGCATCAGGAGCAGACTCTGGAAACAATATTAATCCAGCACCGTTATTAAGATAATTTTTTAATTGTTCAATTCCAGTAGAAAGAGAATTAACTGAAAGAATAATTGTTTGATATTTGCTCAATTGCTGAGAAGTAATTTGATTTATGCTTTTCTTATCGATCGCAAATTGAGTTTCCCCAGCAGTTTGCAATGCAAGTTCTACAAAAGTCAAGTCTGCCGGATTTTCAGAAAACATCCCGACAGATATTTTTTCAGGTATAAACAAACTTGCAAACCGCTTATTATCCTGCTCAATTTCATCTGTTTCTATTTCAGCAACTGCGTCAATAAATCCGGTTGTTTTCGGAGTCGCCTCAATCTCAACAATTGTTGATTGCTCTGCATTCACATCAAAACTTTTTTGAGCTGCTCTTTCATCATTCATAAATAGAGATACAATTGCGCTGTTCACACCTTGCTTTGAGTTGTTTGTAATTGTAATTGAAAAACTGACGGGTTTATCTTTTTCAAAAATCTGATTATTGATTTTCAACTCATCAACAGAAAGATTAGAAACATCTTTATCAGCTAAATCAAATGAATAAAGTCTGATACTTTTATTTAACAATTCACTTAAATCACTATTTATATTTTCTCTTGTGATTTTATTTTTCTGAAAATCTGAAAGGACATAAATCTCTTTATTAAAGTTTTTACTTTCGGAAATAATTTGAGAGGCTTTTACAATTGCCGAGTTAAGATCGCCGGAAGAATATGATAAATCCAATTGCTCAATATTTTTTATAAACTCTGAAAGATTGGAGGTAAGATTTTTTTCTAACTTTGGATTTGATACCAAAATCAACCCAACTTCATCACCTTCCTGCAATTGAGAAATAATACGTTTAATAATTTCCTTCGCCTGATTAAAGTAAGATCCCTTTTGATCAACAACAGACATACTAAATGTATCATCCAAAATAAAAACGGCTGTGGTTTTTGCCGCTGAGGTCGTTCCGCCAATTCTTATTGACTGTAAAGCTGGACGAGCAAAAGCCATTACGACAAAAAGGATAATTAAAACTCGCAGTGCAAGTAAAATCCATTGCTTTAATTTTATTTCCCGGATTTTATTTTTCTGCAGCTCTTTTAAAAAAGCAAGCGTACTAAATTCAATCTTTTTAAGTTTTCTAAGATTGAATAAATGAATAATTACCGGGATAGACGCAGCAAGCAATCCGAATAAAATTGCAGGATTAAGAAAAATCATAAAGTCTTTGTAGTTATCCTAATTTTATAGCCAAAAAATAGCAATAATGAGTTGAGAATACTATGCAGATTTTGGTATAGGAATAATGGAGTTTTGGATAAATGGAGTGCATTCAGAGAAATTTTCCCAACTCCAAAATTCCATCACTCCACGATTCCACATTCATAATATGATCAACAATACTGTAAATAAAATTATTTTTGAATTAGACTACTAAAAAACTAACTTTGGTGTGATAACACATTTAATTATTTATTAGAGTATTATGGGCGAAAAGCTAAAACAGTGGCTTAAGCAAACAAAGTTTGAAAGCTTAGACCAGGAAGTTGCATTAAATATTTTTATTACATCTTACTTTCTCCGTTCAAAACACGAAGAAATTATGGGCAAGTTTGGATTAACTTTCCCTCAATACAATGTTTTACGAATTCTCAAGGGAGTATATCCCGAAGGTCATCCTCGCTGTGATATAATTTCCAGAATGATTGAACCGGCTCCGGATGTTACAAGAATAATCGATAGGTTGATCAAAGATAAGATGGTAGAGAGATTTAATTCAATTGAAGATAAAAGATTGTCAATGACTCGTATTACTGAAAAAGGTATAAAACTTTTAGATAAAGCACATCCAGAAATTCAGGCTTTGGGAAGTTACATATCCTCCACTCTCTCAAATACAGAAAAGAAAACTCTTTCTGATTTGTTGGAAAAAGTTTACGGAATTCATATATAAAATTTTAATAAAAAAGGCAACTCAATTGAATCGCCTTAATTGTAAAATCCATTAATCGCACGAAAAGATTCGTGCGCTACATTTATTTTTGTTTACTTGCAATTAGATTTAATGCGCTGCCTGCTTTAAACCATTCAATTTGTGCAGCGTTGAATGTTTGATTAAGCATCACTTCATCTTTGCTTCCGTCTTTATGCTTAACAATCATCTTAACTTGTTTTTCCGGTGTGAGTGATGAAATAAGTAAATCAACTTTATCATCTTCTTTTATCTTATCATAATCTTTTGGATCTGCAAAAGTAAGAGGTAACATTCCTTGTTTCTTTAAGTTCGTTTCGTGTATGCGTGCAAAACTTTTTACGATTATTGCCCTGCCGCCAAGAAATCTTGGTTCCATTGCTGCGTGTTCACGTGATGAACCTTCACCATAATTTTCATCACCAACAACAACCCAGTTTACACCCTTTGCTTTATATTCTCGTGCAACTTCCGGAACTGATTTTGTTTCTCCTGTAAAAGTATTTTTAACTTTACCGGGTTCTTTTGTGTATGCATTTATAGCACCAATAAACATATTGTTGGAAATATTATCAAGATGCCCGCGATATTTTAACCAAGGACCAGCCATTGAAATATGATCAGTAGTGCACTTACCAAATGCTTTTAGCAAAACAGGAAGGTCAACTAAATTTTTTCCATCCCAGGGAGTAAATGAAGTAAGCAATTGTAATCTATCACTCTTCGGATCAACTTTAACTTCAACTTTACTTCCATCGGAAGCAGGAGCAACAAATCCGGCACTGCCTCCATCAAAACCGCGCGGTGGTAATTCTTCTCCACTCGGGGGATCTAATTTTACTTTTTCACCTTTTTCATTTACAAGTGTATCTGTAATTGGATTAAAAGATAAACTACCTGCAATTGCTAATGCAGTCGTGATTTCAGGAGATGCAACAAATGCAAGTGTTTCCGGATTTCCATCGTTTCGTTTTGCAAAGTTTCTGTTGAATGAAGTAACGATAGTGTTTCTCTCACCCATCTTCATATCCATTCGTTTCCACATTCCTATACAAGGACCGCAAGCATTGGCAAGAATCAATCCGCCAATATCTGTGAACGCTTTTAATTGCCCATCTCTTTCAATTGTTGCTCTAACTTGTTCGGAGCCCGGAGTAATTGTGTACTGTGCTTTTGCTTTCAACCCTTTTGCAACAGCTTGTTTTGCTATGCTTGCAGAGCGGTCAATATCTTCGTAACTGGAATTTGTACAGCTTCCAATTAATCCAACAGAAACTTTATCTGGAAAGTTTTCACTCTTTACTGCTTCTTTCATTTTAGAAATTGGCCATGCTTTATCCGGAGTAAATGGTCCGTTAAGATGCGGCTCAAGTTCACTTAAATTAATTTCAATAACCTGATCATAATATTTTTCCGGATTTGCAAAAACTTCTTTATCAGCACAAAGTTCATCAGCTAAACCTTCGGCAAGTGCAGCAACATCAACACGTTTTGTAATTCTTAAATAAGATGCCATCTTTTCATCGAATGGAAATATGGAAGTTGTTGCGCCGATTTCTGCACCCATATTACAAATTGTTCCTTTTCCTGTGCAAGAAATTGAATTTGTTCCATCACCAAAATATTCTACAATTGCACCCGTGCCGCCTTTAACAGTTAAGATTCCTGCAAGTTTAAGAATAACATCTTTTGCAGAAGTCCAACCGTTTAATTTCCCTGTTAACTTTACACCGATAAGTTTGGGCCATTTTAATTCCCACGGCATTCCAGCCATAACATCAACAGCATCAGCACCGCCTACGCCAATTGCAATCATTCCAAGTCCGCCGGCATTTGGAGTGTGTGAATCAGTGCCAATCATCATCCCACCGGGGAAAGCATAATTTTCTAAAACAACCTGGTGAATAATTCCAGCACCCGGTTTCCAAAAACCAACTCCAAATTTCTGCGAGATACTTTCAAGAAAATCATAAACTTCTTTGTTTTCTGTTGTTGCACGATTAAGATCATCAACAGCACCAACCTGTGCCTGAATTAAGTGATCACAATGAACTGTTGAAGGAACTGCAGTTATTTTTCTTCCGGCAGACATAAACTGAAGAAGCGCCATTTGTGCAGTAGCATCCTGCATTGCAACACGATCTGGAGCTAACTCAACATAATCTTTTCCACCAGAAAATTCTTTTGTCGTTTTATCATAAAGATGAGTATATAAAACTTTCTCAGCATACGTTAATGGACGATTAACAACTTTTCGTACTTCATTTAATTTGCTTTTATAGTTGGTATAAACTTTTTTAATCATATCATAATTTGCCGTCATAATTTTCCTCTTAATCTTATTTGTTTTTAATATTTAATTAAAAATAATCAAATAAGATAAATATTCCTCTTTACCCTGAACACATCATACAGCTTTGACCGTGTGAAATTTCCCAGATTTACTTTGATTTACAGGTAAATATTACTGACAGAATAGGCTACCTAAAATAACGTACTGTAAATTTGTTAATAATTGGGAAAAATATGTGGTGTAAACTTTGTAGAATCCCTCATACTAAAATTTATCAGGTACACTTATGTCCACAAATATTCAATCAATGCTTTCTCTCGGAGCATTACTGATATTTAGTCTTATCTCTTTAAGATTTGATTCAGCGGTTTTAGAAAATACAGAAGTTGAAGTAGAAAATAAAGTTTACCTAACTGCATTCTCCCTGGCTGATGATCTTCTTGAAGAAATAAAACAGAAAGCATTTGATGCCAACACGATTCAGTTCCCGATCACAAATCCAGCAGGTTTAACTAATTATCCTTTGGGTCCCGGTTCTGGCGAAACCTATCCGAATTTTAATGACATTGATGATTTCAATGGATATAGCAGACCAATTGATGCTCCACACGCTGAAAAGTATGAAGTTTCTTCAGAAATATATTATGTTGGCGAGGATACCCCTGAAGTGCAGAGCTCAAGTAGAACATTTTATAAAAGAGCTGATATAACTGTAACAAGTCCATATCTAAAAAATCCCGTAAAACTATCATTCATTTTTACACTGAAATAAGATTATGAATATCTTAATTGATTTATTAGGTTCAACTTTCATTGGGGGCATGATATTCCTGTTAATTTTTAAGTTGAATATCTACAGCAGCAATCAACGTTTCTCTTCAGATTCAGAGTTACAACTTCAGCAAAATGCAAGCACACAAGCGGAAATTTTAAATTATGACCTAAGAAAAATTGGTTTTGGATGTGATAGCACTTCAATAGCTGTTGCTCAACAACAAAGAATAACCTTTTACGCAGACATTGATAGAAACGGAACTGTTGATATTGTTACTTACTTCGTTGACACAACTGCAACTTCAGGTACAACAAATCCTAATGATGTTGTTTTATGCAGGGTGGTCAATTCTGATACTTTATCTGGACCATCACTTGGACTAAGAAGAATAAAATTTTCTTATCTGGATTCTAAAGGTATAGTTACTGCAACAAATGCAGATATTAAATATGTAAGAGTTGAGTTATGGGTAGAGACATCTGAACCGGTTGAATCCATTTTTACTAAACCAGAATATCCTTACCCGTTTACTTATTGGGAAATGACAATTAATCCAAGGAACATATAATGGGCAAATCAATTTTACTGATTACAATTGGTCTTTCAATGATTATCGGATTCATTATCCTAAAGCTTAACGCTAATTCTAAAGAAGGATTGAGCGTTACCATACATCAATTTGAAATAACACAAGCAAGGCTAATAGCAAATTCCGGAGTTGAAACTTATTTAGAGAAAATGAGACGAAATAAAACTCTTACTGGAGATTTTGAAGATATTCCTTTATTTGGTGGCTCTTATGATATTCACATATCTGGACCTGATTCAGCTTTATCAATAAGATCTGTTGGAAAATTTGATCAGGTTACTCATGAATCAATTGTGTCAGCAAAAAGGTCTCCAGTCCAACTTCCTCCAATTTATGGATCGTTATATGTATCGTCTACCAACCTATCTCTAAATTTTAACGGTAACATGCTGATTGATGGGAATGACACAAAAACTGATGGAACTGCTGGAACCGGTACTTCTATGCCTGGAGTTGGTGTTGACAGCAAAAATGATAGTGCTTTTATTGTTAATACACTAAAACCAAAAATCACTAAAGATATTCTTGGTCTTGGTGGATCGCCAAGTGTTAGAACTGTTACTGATGTTTTGGATTGGAACCAAGTAACTCAAAATCTGATCTTTGCTGCCGATCTAACGGTTCCTGCTGGCACTTATACCGCACCAATGACATTCGGGACACCTTCTAGCCCGAAGATAACTTACGTAACGGGTGATGTAACGCTCTCTGGAAAATGCGATGGAGATGGGGTAATGATAGTTAATGGCAACTTGAATATGGCTGGGCAATTTACTTACAGAGGAATAATAATAGTTTATGGAACATCCACTATTGATACAAAGATTGCAGGTAACGGTGGAATATATGGCAGTACAATTTTAGTCGGCAAAAGT
Organism: Ignavibacteriaceae bacterium; assembly: GCA_036170275.1. Lineage (GTDB taxonomy): Bacteria > Bacteroidota > Ignavibacteria > Ignavibacteriales > Ignavibacteriaceae > IGN3. The sequence goes on along the minus strand of JAVHOU010000024.1, from coordinate 3,238 downwards.
GTAAGCATTCAGGCAACTGGAAATTCTTCTTTTTATTATAGCTCTCAAGCAATTGAAAATGCAAAGAATAATCTTAAATCATCAAGATTTAATATCGTTAGTTGGTGGGAATAAAAATTTAATTTTATAACTGGGAAAATCTGGGGGTACTTTTTTATTTAAACTGAATCAAACTTATCTAAATTACTTGCAAGCATTTCCTCTTTAATTTAGTTTAGTAATAATACTTCGCTGGAATTTTATAAATGAAAGAACGGATTTTACTTGTCGATGATGAAGTCACTTACCTTGATTTGCTGAAAAGCATACTCGAGAACGAAGGATACCGTGATGTAATAGCTGAATCAAATCCTTTAAATGTTCCAAATATTCTTAAAACCCAAAAAGTCGATTTAATTCTATTAGATATTTATATGCCGCAAATGAACGGCATCCAACTTCTTGAAAAAATCTCACCCGAATATCCTAACATACCGGTTATTATCGTTACCGCAGTTGATGATAAAGATATTGCTTTAGAAGCAATTAAATTCGGTGCTTACGAGTTTATCATTAAGCCGCCTGATACTGATCGCTTGCTGCTTACAATCCGCAGAGCAATTGGTTACAAGCTTTTAGAAAAAGAGAGAGATGTTCTTAGAGCAGATGTAACTATCAATAAAACGCAAGAAGATCATTTCAAGAATATTGTTACTTCATCTGATACTATGTATAAGGTTTTTAATCTTGTAGAAATATTTGCACCAACAAATGAAACTATTCTCATCGTGGGGGAAACCGGAACAGGTAAAGATTTAATCGCAAAGAAAATCCACGATCTTTCTTCAAGAAAAAATAATCCATTCGTATCAATTAATCTTGCATCAATATCCCCAACATTATTTGAAAGTGAATTGTTCGGTCATGTAAAAGGATCATTTACAGGAGCGAACAGTGATAAGATGGGATACTTTGAAGCTGCAAATGGCGGAACAATTTTTTTGGATGAAATTGGCGAATTACCAAAAGAACTTCAGGGAAAACTTCTTCGAGCAATTCAGTATAATGAGATATTCAGGATTGGAACTTCCCAGCCAATAAAACTTGATATCAGAATTATCGCTGCAACAAACAGAGAACTTGCTGAGGATGTAAACAAAGGAAACTTTCGTGCAGATCTTTATTACAGGCTGAACCGCGGGCATATCAGTCTGCCCCCTTTACGCAAAAGAGGCAATGATGTTATACTTCTTTCTAATTATCTTATAAAGGTTGCAAACGCAACTTATAATAAAAACATACTTGGTCTATCACGTGAAGCAATTGCGCAATTACGACATTACTTTTTTCCGGGTAATGTAAGAGAACTTGAGAACATAATTTTTAATTCCGTTGTTCAGTCTGTTGATAATAAAAGATTGGACAGCGTTGATATACCGTTATTATCCGAGCAAGATGAAAAAAAATTTATTGATTCAGAAATTATGATCTCACTTGAAGAAGCTAAGAAAAAACATGTAATAAATGTTATGAGTGTTGTAAATAATAATGTTAGAAAAGCAGCTTCAGTGTTGGGATTAAGTGAAAGAACTTTACAGCGAAAGATAAAAAAAATAAAAGAAGAGTAGGACATTTTTATACAAAAACGAATTTATTTACTCCAAATTTGTCGTGTTAAATTCATTCCTAAATTCTCCCCTATCAATTTCCTTTAATCTTTAAAAAATTTGCATAAATGATACCGATCATTTATTAGCACAAAATTTGCATTGTAAATACTAAAGTATTCCAAACCATCTTGGTTTTATAAATAAAAATTTACAATCAAATAATTGGTAAATATTATGAAAAACATATCTACAAATGCCAGCCTAATAAGTGATTTTAATTATGGAAGAGCTTTTGCAAAAGAAAGTAAAAACGACTTTTCGATAATTATGAAAGTCATTATCGCATCTTCATTTTTATTTGCGGTTGCGGTTTTGATTTTCTAAATGTCAGGTTCCGAAATCGTCATTTCTAATAAGCAATAAAATTGCAGAGTTAGGTACGATTAAAAATTTCTCTTTCTCAAATTCTATTTCAAACGCTTCCTTCCTTAAAAATATTGCAAGATCCCCTTCTTTAGCTTGAAGCGGAATATATTTTACTTTATCTGTATTTCCCTTCCAGGATTCATCTTCATTTTGTGCCGATGTTGCATAACCAGGACCAACTTTTATTACATATCCGCTTTGAATTTTTTCTTTTTCGGATATGCCTAAAGGCAAGTACAAACCGCTGTTGGTTTTATTTGAATCTTCCTGTGGTCTGATTAAAACACGATCACCAACAACAATAAACTTTTGAAGGTTTTTAATATTTACATTCATAATTTTTTCTAATTAGATTATTGATACGATACAAATATAAAAAATACTTTAGGCTGTTTTATAGCTTCGGGTAAACTTAATTAAATATGGCAGCAGAGACGGATAATTTTTTGCTAAACCAAAGCTTAATTCTCGTGTTTTTCTGTTTAAAATTACTCCTTGAATAATTTTTGCGGTCATAAGTCTTTTACTAAACACTTTTTCGTATTGCTTTTTATAGCTCAAATATATTTTGTCAAGATCAGCTTCATCAAGTTTATATTTTCTCATAATTTCATAAAGAAGCTTTGCTGATTCCATTGCCATACCGATTCCATCACCAGCTAATGGCGATATAACACGAGCGGCATCCCCAACCATTACAACTCCATTTTCAACTACTTCCCTGTTTCCAAAATAAATATTACCTGTTCCATAAACATTTGCGGTTTTGATATAATCAATTGCCTTATCCGAAAAAACTTTTTGAAAATGTTTATTTGATTTTATTACTTCAATTAATCTTTCGCGAGATGGAATTTTTGATTCGTTTCTATTCTCAAGAAAACATACTGTCATTTCTGTATCACTAACCTGATTCATTCCACAATAAATTCCGTCATCAACATAAATTCTAATTTCTTCTGAAAAAGATTCTTGCAGCAAACTTACCGGCAAATGAAATTTTATTCCATTTAAGTTTGATTTTTTATTAACAAAATCTCTCCGAAGTTTTTTATCTAAAATATTTTGTTTACCGTAAGCTGCAATAACTAACTTTGATTTGATTTGAACTGTCTGATCTGAATCATCTATAATTTCAGAAATAAATCCTAAGTTTGTTTTTACAGTAGAGATTACTTCGGCAGGCTGAATAATATTGACATTTCTTTCTTTTGCCTTATTAA
>JAVHOU010000023.1:19668-65363 GCA_036170275.1 Ignavibacteriaceae bacterium | reverse complement strand
CAAAAGAAAATGCAAAGATTATTACAAAGTTAATTAAAGATTCTAAGCTAAATGTTAGCGCACAGATTCAGGATGAACAGGTTAGGGTTACAGGTGCAAAGATTGATGATCTTCAGAAAGTAATAAAGTTGGTGCGTGAAACTGATCTTGACTTTCCAACACAGTTTGTTAATATGAAATAGAAAAAACAGAAATTAATTCGTCACTATTTGCTTTATATTCATTAACCTGTTTATTGATTTTATTTTTTTGATTAATTGAATAATTACCTCAATTAAAAAACAATTGATTTTTATTAATTTATTTGCATTATTTCTATTGTAAATTATTTAAGTGAGGATAAAATGCAAACAGATGACACTCTTAATTGGACATGTCAATACTGCGGTGTTGAAAATTCAGTATGGGTTGATTTGACAATTGAAGGTAAACAGGATTTTGTTGAAGATTGTAGAGTCTGCTGCCGACCGAACCGGGTAATCATTACCCAGGATTTCGAGTCAAATGTAATGATCGAATCAAGACCAATTGATGAATAGAAAGTTGATATTTTACATCAACTTATTATAATAGAATTCAGAAATAGAAAAAATACAGAATACATATAATTGTAGCCAAGAAATAAAGAAAAGATGCATAACTTTTTAACTTTCCACTCAGAACAACAATATTAGATAGCCGTTTACCGTACAAACTTTCACTAAAAAGCCGATCATCCTTTAGATCAGATATTAATACGGAACTATCTAAATTAGACTTGTAGATACCCATAAATACCTCAACATAATAAGTGAAAAAATAAACAGAAAACTTCCTGAAAAGTTTTGTGCTAATCCATTATCATTCTTAAAAATGATGAGCTATCATCATCATTAGATTCATCTTTCTTTTCTGCTCTCTCTTTTGCCCAGGAGTATCTTGATGCATCCACACTGAATCCACTTGGAGTATTTTTTTCTTCATCATCATCTATCGATGCTTTAGGACTATTTACTCTTAAAATAGTTGGAACATCTAAATCCTGCGAATCAACATTTTCTTGAGAAGAGAAGATAAATCCACTCTGAACATTATCTTGTAATCTTGTGATTGGGGGCTTTCTTGTTGCGATGGATTTTGGACCATAATTACTTCTTGCACTGTCAAATCCAGTTGCAATAACAGTATAAGAGATATAATCATTCATCTCTTCTTTTTTAACGACACCAAAAATTACGTTCGCTTCTTCTCCCGCCGCTTCAAAAATAACATTGTTGCCTTCATTAATTTCCTGCATCGTCATAGTTGAAGAACCCGTAACGTTTAACAATACACTTTTAGCGCCTTTAATATTTACACCTTCAAGTAATGGACTGGAGATAGCTTTTTGCGCAGCTTCAATCGCACGATTTTCTCCACTAGCCAGTCCACACCCCATCAGTGCCTCGCCGCTTTGATTCATAACTGCACGCACATCTGCAAAATCAACATTTATTAATCCTTCAATGGTTATGATATCCGCAATACCGCGTGTGGCTTCGTACAGAACTTCATTAGGTTTATCAAATGCTGCAAATGCATTGGTAGATTTATCAAGTATGTTTAACAATCTTTCATTTGGGATTACTATTAAACTATCTACATGCTGACGTAATTCCTGAATACCTTTTTCAGCATTTAACATTCTTGCTTTACCTTCCCATCTAAAAGGTTTTGTAACGATTCCAACCACTAAGGCACCAATACTTTTTGCAATCGAAGCGATTACCGGTGCGCCGCCCGTACCTGTTCCACCGCCCATACCAGCAGTTATAAAGACCATATCGCTTCCGGATAGAACTTCTGCAATTTGATCACGGTCTTCCTCAGCAGATTTTCTGCCAATGTTTGGATCAGCTCCTGCACCCAATCCTCTAGTAATTGAACCGCCGCATTGCAGTTTATGAGTAGCACTGCTGCTTCTAAGTACTTGAGCATCAGTATTTACAGCTATGTACTCAACGCCTGTCAATCCACGTGCGATCATACTTTCGATTGCGTTACATCCGCCTCCGCCAATACCGACAACTTTTAAAACGGCTGACATTGGTTTTTCTCTATCGATGGTTGCAAATCGTGCCATAAGGCCCTCCTTCTAGTAATTTTATAGTTCGTTGAAAAAATCTTGCACTTTTTTAACTAATTTTTTGAACTGATTATCTGATTTTGATTTATTCTTTTTTATCAAAACCTGATACTCACTTGATTTTCCACCGGGAATCCCTCTTATCAATCCAGCTACAGTTGCAAATTCCGGGCTTTCAATTTCATTTGATAAACCTGAACCAAGTTCTTGAGGTACACCAATTCTTGTCGGTAATCCAAAAACCTCTTCAGCTAATTCGGTTACACCTCGTAACAATGAACCTCCGCCGGTTAAAACAATTCCAGCTTTTAGTTTAGATTTAAATCCTGCTGTTCTTAATTCATTATCAACAAGTGTAAAAAGTTCTTTCATTCTTAAACTGATTATCTGTGTTAAAAGACTGATTGGAATTTTTGTATTGCCTCTTGCACCAACACCTTTTATCAAAATATCTTCATCTTTAATTATTGCACTTTCACTTGCATAACCATATTCTTTCTTTAAACGCTCAGCTTCATCAGTCATTACCCCAAGTGATTCCCGTATATCGTTTGTAACCTGATTGCCGGCAACTCCAATAACTCTTGTGTGCTTAATCGCTTTTTTATGATAGATAGCTATATCAGTTGTACCGCCGCCAATATCGAGCAAAGCAACGCCCAAATCTTTTTCACTTTCTTCTAATACAGAAGCACTGGAAGCAATTGGTTGTAAAATATAATCCTGCACTTGATACCCTGCACGCTCAACTGATTTCCTAATATTCTCCATAGCAGGAATTGATGCAAGTACAACGTGGTTACTTGCTTCTAATCTTGAACCTGACATCCCAATTGGATTTTCAATTCCATTTTGATGATCGACAGAATATTCTTCAGGAATAATATGAAGTATTTGTCTATCGCTGGGAATTCTAATCGTTCTAACATCGGCTTCCAAACGATCAAGATCTTCTTTTGTGATTTCTTTTTCTTCTCTACTAATAGTAACATAATTTCTGTGACGAATACTTGTAATATGTTCACCGGCTACGCCAACATTTACAACACTAACTTCAAGCCCTGCCCTATTTGATGCAATAGACATGGCTGCTTTTATTGCCTCTGCTGTTTTGCCGATGTTAGCAACTAAACCTTTATGCAATCCTTCTGAAGGAGCAACACCGAAACCTAAAACATCAATTCTATTCTGGCCAGGTAACTTTTCAGCTATCACTGCACAAACTTTTGTTGTTCCTAAATCTAATCCTACAATAATTTCTTTTTTCATTACATCAAACCCGTGTTTTCTTTATTACCGATGTATGCTTCATTAGCAAATCTTAAATCAATGTACTCAGTGTTTCTTGTTTCAGTACTGAAATTATTAATTCGTTCCCAAACCAAACTTAAGTAAATCATCTTTTTTGATTCACTTCCTCTTCCAAATACAATTGGATAATTAATTCCTCCAAAAGTTAAAACCACATCACCGCCATATTTCAGATTAATCTCAGAAAGTTTTTTTGATAAATCTATATCTGTTATCCTGGCTGCATCTATAATTTTAAAAGCTTCAATAATGTCTTCATTTTTTAGAACCTTGGATGGAGTAAGTTTTTCTGAAAACCTAACATTACTTATAACTGGTATATCAGAGTAGTTTGTATATTCATAAATTTTAAGCAGTTCAAAATTATTTGTAATAAAAAAAGGCTCACTGTTATTTAGAAGAACAGCATATATTTCTTTTTCTCGGATTTTAACTTCCACATTTCCACGTCCATCGGACCTTACCTCAGCTTTTGCAACGTACGGATGTTCTTCGATTCTTTTTTTGATGATATTTAGTGTAAGATCATCATATATTGACGCTTCATCTAAATCAGCAAAGCGAGTATAAATTTCTTTGCTAAGCAAATTGTTTCCTTGAATCTTTATCATTTTTATTTCCTCTTTTCCTTTTTTGTAATATGTAAAAAGAGACAAATACAAAATTGAAATAATAATTACTGTAAATAGAACAAAGCTGAATATTTTTCCGTAATCCTTTGTCATCATTTCTTACTATTTAGTATCGATACAAATTCTTCACCAAATTTCCAGATATCACCGGCACCCATTGTAACGATTATATCCCCATCTTTTTTTATTTCATTTAATAACGCCGGAACATTTTTCTTATCCTGAACATAATGCACATTTTTATGTCCAAACTTTTTTGTAATGTTTGATATTAGCTCCCCGTTAACGCCGTCAATTGGCAGTTCACGTGCCGGGTAAACATCTGTGCAAATAAAAATATCTGAATTTAAGAATGATCGGCCAAATTCCTGATAAAAATCTCTGGTTCTGGAATAAAGATGCGGCTGAAATACAACCACTAATCTTCTATCCCAACCATCTCGAATACCTTTTAAAGTTGCACTTGTTTCGGTTGGATGATGAGCATAATCATCAATCACCATAACTTCTTTATTGTACTTAACTTCAAATCTTCTGTAAACACCGGAGAAAGATTCTAATGCTTTTTTAATCGTCTTAAAGTTTATACCAAGTTCTTTTCCTATAATTACTGCAACAAGTGAATTTAAAACATTGTGCTTGCCGGGAATTTTAAGAGTGATTTCGCCAAGTTCTTCATTAAAATATTTTACTTTATATGTACTCTTAAAACCATTTGCAGTTATATCTGTTGCACGAACGTCCGCTTGTACATTAAATCCATAAGTAATAATCTTTTTGTTGATGTGCGGCATAATATCTTGTAATGCTGGCTCATCCAAACACAAAGTAACAAAGCCATAAAACGGAACTTTATTGGCAAACTCTATAAACGCTGATTTTATATCATCAAGATCTTTATAAGTATCAAGATGTTCACTTTCCAAAGTTGTTATAGCTGCAATTGTTGGAGTAAGTTTTAAAAATGTTCTGTCAAACTCATCAGCTTCAACAACTATAAATTCGCCATTCCCAAGTCTTGCATTAGTTCCACCAAGCCCGCTAAGTTTTCCGCCAACAATAATTGTAGGATCAATTCCACCTTCAGTCAATGTCAGTCCAACCATTGAGGTAGTAGTTGTCTTTCCATGCGTGCCGGCAATACCAATTCCATATTTCATTCGCATAGTTTCTGCAAGCATTTCAGATCTTTTAATGATAGGAATTTTTCTCTCGATAGCTGCCTGCACTTCCGGATTATCCAAGTGTACTGCAGATGAATAAACAAGCACATCGGCATCTTTTAAATTACTTGGAGAATGTCCTTCATAAACTTTAATTCCTATCTTTTCTAATCTGTCAGTAACTTCACTCAAAGCCTTATCCGAGCCGGAAACTTCAAATCCCTGGTTGACAAGAATTTCGGCGATACCGCTCATTCCTATCCCGCCTATTCCAACAAAATGAACTTTTTTAATATTCTTAAACATTTATAAGTTTTCTATTTCAATTTTTAGTTGATGAAATCTTTTAATCAACTCGTTTTCATTTTCATAATCCGATGGTCGGATAATTACAGGACGAATTCTTGATTTTAATTTTAGACGCACAAACCTTAGTACATTTGAACTAGGATATCTTTTATCTTTGCTCAATTTAATTTTTTGTATTTCATTCTTGCTTATCAGTTTGGAGCCAAACTTATCACTGAATGTAATTCCGTTATTATCAAATTCAATATATCTGTTTCTAAATAAATTGAAGATCAATGAGAACAAAGAAACGATTACAATTGCAGCAAGCAAATAAATTATGGGATCTTTTGTAATAAGCAAGTAAGAATTTTCAATAAACTGTCCGCGAATAATTAAGTATATAGTAAATACAATAAAATAAACTATCGTCGATTGGTAATAGAACGACATGTTGTATTTGAACTTGCTTTTATTTTTTAATTGTTCGTCTGTCATATAATTGATACATAATTTATTGCACTTTTCGCGATATCATTTGCAGCATTTGGTCTTGATAATCTTTTTGAATTTTCACTCAAACTTTTTAATAGATTTTTATCCTGCACAACTTCTAATATTTTATTTTTAAGATTTTCTGAAAGCTCAGAATCCTTAATTAACACAGCAGCACCGGAATCTGCAAGAGATTTTGCGTTATAGTACTGATGATTTTCCGCAACGTGCGGTGAAGGAATAAGTATTGATGGAATTCCAAGAACAGATAGCTCAGCTATTGTGGTAGCACCAGCCCTCGCAACAAGAAGATCACAAGCCGAGTAAGCTTTGTTCATATCCTCAATAAAATCCAGAATTTTTACCGATGTAAAATTAAACTTTTTAAACTTATCATAATAATTTTTTCCGGTCTGCCAGATAATTTGCAAATTATTTTTTTCTAACTTCTCAACACAATTTGCTACAGAATTATTAATTGATTCAGCTCCTAAACTTCCTCCCAGTATAAGAATGGTAAATTTATTTTCATCTAAACCAAAATATTTTTTTGCATCATTCTTTTTTGATGTTCCAAGTTCTTTTCTAACCGGGTTACCGGTAAGTTTTATTTTTTCCTGCCTTCTCAAATATTTTTTGGAATCCTCAAAAGTAATGTGCACTTCATCAGCATATTTTTCCAGCAATCTTGTTGTAACACCGGGATAACTATTTGATTCCATCAAAATTATTTTGGCACCCATAACTGATGCTCCCCAAATTGCCGGACCGGCAACATAACCACCGGATCCTAATGCCACACTTGGTTTAAATCTAAACGAAATAAATAGTGATTGAATAATTGAAACTAATAATTTTATTGGGAATAAAAGATTTGCCAAATTAAATTTTCTGGAAAATCCCTTTATCCAAATTGATTTAAATCCATAACCAAGTTTTGGAATAACTCTTCCTTCAATTTTTGATTTAGTGCCAACAAATAAAATTTCTGATTCCGGTTTCATTCTTTTTATTTCATCCGCAACAGCAATTGCAGGATAAAGATGCCCGCCGGTTCCACCGCCTGCAAAAAGAAAACGATATGAGGTTGTTGGGCTTTTCATAATTTAACTTCCGCTAAAGAAGCGTCTGGAGTAATTTTTAAATCTTTTTCTTTTTCAGTCTTCGTGTTTAAGATTGCAATGTTCATCAAGATGCCAATTGAAGCCGATAAAAATATAATGGATGTTCCGCCATAGCTTATAAATGGAAGAGGTAATCCAGTGGTCGGGAACATTCCTGTTGCAACAGCAGCATTAACAAAAGCATAAATAATTATTGAGAAAGAAATTCCGAATGCGAGCATTTGACCAAATTTATCTTTTGCTTTCTTTGCAATTAATATTCCAGCTATAAATAAAACTAAGTAGAAGAACAACACAACGGTTACTCCTATAAAACCTGTTTCTTCTCCAAGGATCGCAAAAATAAAATCGCCGTACGCTTCAGGTAAAAACAAATTATTTTGTTTACTGTTTCCAATGCCAACACCAATCAAACCACCGCTTCCTAAACTGTAAATAGCCTGTTTAACCTGCATATTAATATCATTGCCAGTGCTAAATGAATTAATGAAACCTAAAATTCTTGAACGTGAATGTGAAAAGATCATAGCAACAGAGCCACCAAGCATTAACAAACCAAATGAAGATACTAGAATATGTTTGAGCTTCGCTCCGCCTACATATAACATTACTAATGATATTACAATTACTAAAACTGCATTGCTTACGTTTGGTTGTAAAAATATTAATCCGGCGATCAAAAGAATCCAAATTAGAAAAAACATAAATCCGTTTTTCAAATCTTGTATATCATCCTGCTTATGAGCAATCATATTTGCGAGATGAATTATTAAAATTAACTTGGCTATATCTGCAGGTTGAATAGTTATAAATCCTAGGTTTAACCATCTGCCTGCACCTTTTACCTGTGGAGCAAATAATAATGTAAAAACCAAAACAAATGTTATTGTGATTAAAGCAATTTTACTTATGCTTTTATAAGATTCATATGGAATTATACAGAACACACCCATAATTACTAAACCAAATACTACTCTGAATAAATGTGATTCAAATAAGTGAAAAGCACTATCGAATTTTACAGAGCTGTAAGTACTGCTTGCACTCATAACAATGATTAGTCCGATAAGTATCAGACTAAAAGAAGTAAAGAAAATTATGATTGCTAATTTTTTCATTTACTGTTTACTATTTCTTTAAAAACTTTTCCACGATGCACGTAATTGTCAAACATATCAAAGCTTGCACAAGCGGGTGAAAGTAAAACAATATCACCGCTTCGAGCTTCACTAATTGCTGAATTAATAACTTCATCAAAATCTTTTTTTAATTCAGTCTTAACTTTTTTATGAAAATAATTAAAAACTTTTTCTGCCGATGAACCAATGGCATAAATCTTTTTAACTTTTTCAATTACCAAATCTTCAATCATCGAATAATCATTCCCTTTATCCTGCCCGCCAAGGATAAGAAATATCGGATCGTTAAAACTTTTTAATGCAACTATTACGGAATCCACATTTGTTGCTTTGGAATCGTTAATAAATTTTATTCCTCCAATTTCTCTAACCAATTCTAATCTATGTTCTACGCCTTTAAATGATATTAATGCTTCCAGAATTTTTTCGTTATCAAGATTAAATATCTTTGCCGCAATAATTACAGCCATTGCATTCTGAATATTATGTTCACCTTTAATAAATACATCAGAAACATCACAAGAAAATTCTTCTTTATCATCGCGAACAAATTTTATCTTTTCATCTTCCTGGTAACATCCATTTGAAACTTTTTTTGTTGTAGAAAAGAAAAACAAACTGCTCTTAGCTTTTTTGAAATACTTTGTTAACAGTTCACTGTCTTTATTTAATATCAGATAATCACTTGCATCCTGATTCTCAAAAATTCTCAATTTCGATTCAGCATATTTATCAATACTGTTTTCATATCTGTTAAGATGGTCTGGAGTAATATTTAATATCATTGCAACTTTTGGTTTAAAAGTATCAATCAAATCCAATTGAAAGCTTGAAATCTCAAGTGATACATAATCATTTTCTTTTGCTTCCAAGGCGATTTCAGAAAAGGCAAGACCAATGTTTCCTGCTGAAAATGATTTTACTTTGCAATGATTAAATAAATAATCACATAAACTCGTCGCAGTAGTTTTTCCATTCGTACCTGTAATTCCAATTACATTAGCTTTGCAAAACAAAGAAGCAAACTCTAATTCACTAATTGTTTTTAGCTTCCTAATTTTTGCGGTCTTTATAACCTCAGCATTTGAAGGAACACCGGGACTAACTACCATCATATCGCAATCATAAACTTTACTAGTGTGCTCACCGATTTCAAAATAAATATTTTCATTATTCAAATATTCGATAGATAATTTTAGTTTTTCCTCAGATCCGGCATCACTAACAAATGGAATAGCTCCAAGATTTTTTGCAAGCTTAGCAGCACCAAGCCCGCTTCTTACTGCTCCGATTATTGATATTTTTTTATTCTTTATTTCCATTTTCTGAACTATCTAATCTTAAACGAAACTAATGTTACTATCGCCAGTATTATCGCAATGATATAAGCACGTACAACTATTTTTGGCTCAGGCCAACCAACCATCTCAAAGTGATGATGAATAGGAGCCATTTTAAATACTCTTCTACCCTCGCCAAATCTTTTCTTTGTGTATTTGAAATAAACTCTTTGAATTATCACAGAAATTGTTTCCATAAAAAATATTCCGCCAAGAATTGGAATAAATAATTCCTTCTTTATCAGCACTGCAATAATTCCGAATGCACCTCCCATTGCAAGTGAACCTGTATCACCCATAAAAACTTGAGCAGGATATGAATTGAACCAAAGAAATCCTAAACTGGCTCCAACTAATGCTGCAATAAAAACGGTTAACTCGCCTGCTCCCGGCAGATACATTATATTAAGATAGTTTGCAAAGATTGCATTGCCACTGAAGTATGAGAGCAATGCTAATGCAATCATTACGATTACAATTACACCAATTGCCAATCCATCTAAACCATCCGTTAAATTAACTGCGTTTGATGTTGCTGTTACAATAAACACAACCGCAGGTATATAAAGTATTGAAAAATCCAGGTTAACATTTTTAAGAAATGGAAAAGTTGTTAATGTACTATATCCATCAAACACGGGTGAATAATAAACTACGACTCCGACAACTACCCCAATTAAAACTTGACCCAATAATTTATAACGAGCGATTAAACCATTTGGATATTTTTTAATTACTTTCAAATAGTCATCAAGAAAACCAACAGCACTTAACCACAATGTTCCAGCTAAAATTAAAATTATATAAATGCTTTTTATATCGCCCCAAAGTAAAACAGGAATTGTTACAGAAAGTATAATTATCAATCCTCCCATCGTTGGAGTGCCTGCTTTAGACCAATGAGATTTGGGTCCATCTGCTTTTTTAGCTTCACCAATTTGATGAGATTGTAATTTCCTAATGATCTTTGGTCCAAGATAAAATGAAAGAATCAATCCTGTAATTGCAGCAAGTGCCGAGCGAAAAGTAAGGAAACGAAAAATCTCGAAGCCCGGCGGATTAAAAGTTTTGTTTATATATTCAAAAAGATAATACAGCATTTAATTTTTTCTGGATTCAATTATTTTTGCAAACTCTTCCATTTTCATTCCTCTCGATCCTTTGACAAGTACCAATGAATTTTTTAAATCAATTTTGCTTAATAGATTTTTTAATACTGTTCTATCAGAAAAATGATTATGGACTTTAATTTTTCCGTTCAACTTTTTATTTAGATATTTCATCATAGAACCAATAGAATAAACTTCATCAATCTTTAGTTCATTAATTATCTCTGCTAATTCTATGTGTTTAATCTTTGATTCTTTACCAAGTTCAAACATATCACCGAGGATTGCAATTTTTCTTTTTCTATTTTCAATCTGGGTCAAAAGATTAAGTGATGATTTCATCGAATCAGGATTAGCATTATAAGTATCATTAATTAAAGTAAACTTTTTATAATTTTTTATTTCAAGCCGCTTGTCAAAAGACTTGATCTTACTGGTTGCTTTCAAAATTTGTTGTTTACTTACACCTAATTCAGAAGCTATTGCAAATGCCGCAAGATAGTTAACAACATTTTTTTCTCCGCTAAGCGGCAGTTTTATATTAATAGAATTCCGTCTTGATTTAATTTCAATTTCAGGTTTACCAAACTTGTCATAATTATTTATAGAACATTTATAATCTGCTTTTTCATTTATCGCATAAGTAATTTTATTTTTTATGGTCTTGCTAAAATTCTTTAGCAAAGCATCATCATTATTAATAAATACTTTTCCACCATTAGCGATTGTTTCTTTTAGCAATACTGATTTTTCTTTCAGCACTCCTTTTCTATCATAAAAATATTCAAGATGGGAATCCCCAATATTTGTAATCAAAGCAAAATCCGGTGATGCGATTTCTGCTGTGTAAGGAATTTCCCCAAAATGATTTGTGCCAAGTTCAGCAACCAATACGTTATGCTTTTCGTTTGTGCTTAATATTGTTAAAGGCAAACCAATATGATTATTATAATTTGCTTTTGTCTTGTTCACTTTAAACTTTGATGAAAGCAGGACAGAAAGAATTTCCTTCGTTGTTGTTTTTCCCGCACTTCCCGTAATTCCAATTATTTTAGCTTTTAATTTTCTTCTCCAAACTTTTGCTATTTCCCCAAGTGCGATAGTAGTGTCTTTAACTGTTATGATAGTTAAATTATAATTTTTTATTTGCTTTAGATTTTTTTCATTAATAAGAATTGCTGAAGCACCATTAACAACTGCTTTATCAATGTAAGTGTGACCGTCTAACTTCTCCCCTTTGATGGCAATAAATAAACTATTTTTTTTAATAGTCCGGGAATCAATTGAAACATTATAAATAGATTTTAACAAATCAGGATTGTATATCACCGCTGATGGAATATTAAAAATATCTTTTATAGTTAAGTAGATTTTTTTCATTCAGCTATATACTTTCCCGCAATTTCCTGATCTGAAAAATGATTTCGCACTCCATTTATCTCTTGATAATTTTCATGTCCTTTACCGGCAATAAGTATCACAGCATTTTTGTTGGAATTTTTTATTGCTGTAATAATAGCTTCTTCTCTATTCTCAATTACAGAATAATTATTTTTTACAATTCCTTTTTTTATATCTTCAATAATTACAAATGGATCTTCGCTTCTGGGATTGTCGGATGTGATAATAACTTTATCACTAAGTTCACTTGCAATTTTTCCCATCATTGGGCGTTTTGTTTTATCGCGATCACCACCGCAACCAAAAACTGTTACGACTTGATAATTATCTTTTACAATTTCTTTGATTGCTTGCAATGCTTTTTCTAAGCTATCAGCAGTATGGGAATAATCTACAATAACTTTTTTACTCCCTTTGCCAAGTACTTCAAACCTTCCTGGTACTTGAGGTGCAGAATTTATTCCTTCAACAATTTTATGATCATTAATACCAAGACTACTTGCGGCTGCAAAAGCTGCAGTGGCATTATATGCATTAAAAATCCCGATCAATGAGGTATGAATATTATAATTAATACTTTTATTGCTAATCGTAAAATTGGTTCCGCTTAAATCATAATTAATATTTTTTATTTGATAATCTGATTCAGCAGATACTCCGTAACTGATAATTTTTGCACTGCAATTTTTCGTCAGATTTACCGCACTTGCATCATCATAATTAATAATTGCAAAAGATTTCGATGAAAGGTTATCAAAAAGAATTTTCTTTGCTTTAAGGTATTCATCAAAAGTATTATGAAAGTCAAGGTGATCGGAAGTAATGTTTGAAAAAATCGCGACTGAAAAATCCAATCCATAAACTCTATTTAACACTAACGAATGCGAAGAAACTTCCATAACTGCGTGCGAACATTTTTCTCCAATCATTTCTAAGAAGAAATGATTGAGATCATTGGATTCCGGTGTAGTAAGTTTTGAATCGATTTTTTTCTCACCGATGAAATTTGCGATAGTACCAACTAATCCGGTTTTATTTCCTGCCTGCTGCAAAATATTTTTCAAAATAAAAGATGTTGTGGTTTTTCCGTTTGTACCTGTAATTCCAATAAGTTTTAATTTACTTGTTGGATCCTTATAAAATCCTTTTGATAACTCAGCAAGAGCTATTCTACTATTTCTAACTAATATTTTTGCAATCTGTGAATGTCTTATCAATTCATCAGGAATTGAATTATCATCCTCAACCACAATTGCAACTGCGCCATTATTTATAGCCTCAGGAATAAACTTATGTCCGTCGGATTTAAATCCTTGTATTGCAACAAACACAGAATTTTTCTGAACTTTTCTCGAATCATATTGAATACCTGAGACATCTCTTCTTTGGACTTCACCAATTACCCGAATTGCGTGCACATTATTTAATAATTCAGTTAATTCCATTAATAAAGCGATGCTCCTTTAACATAAGCATCTGAACACTTCAAATTGCAAATCTCATTGCCCCGTAAAATTTTTCCTGGTGAAATACTTTGAGATATAATTATTCCAGAACCGTAAATTTTATATTTAACACCACGTTTTGTAAGAGCAAATATTGCATCCTTTAAAGAACAGTTAACAAGATCTGGCATTTTATTCTCAGCAGAATACTTGATTGGTTTAACTGTTAATTCACTTACAGCTTTTTTGTCATTTGTATTTTCATCAGTCTTTTCATCTGCAAATTTTAGATTTTTCATGAGATCCGGATTAACATACTGCTGAAATTTATCGATGTCATTCTGAACAATTCTTTCAGCAATATTTTTAAATATCGGTGCTGCAACCAAACCACCGTATCTTCCTTGATCGGGTGAATTAATTAATATTAAACAAACAACTTTAGGATCATCAACAGGAAAGAATCCAACAAAAGAAGAGTTATATTCATTTTTAGAATAACTTCCATTAATTAATTTTTGTGATGTTCCTGTCTTACCGCCAATAGGAATTAATTCTGAGTAAGCTTTTTTTCCCGTTCCATTTTTTACAACACCACCCAAAAGGTTTTTCATAATTTGGGACGTTTCAGTTGAGATCACTCTTCTTACTTGTTTGGGAGAAAACTCACTGATCAAATTGCCATCGTGTGAAACTTCTCTCTGAATTAATTGTGGTTCATAAAGAATACCGCCATTAATTAATGCACAATAAGCTGTTAACATCTGTATTGGAGTTACTGAAATTTCATAACCAAAAGAAAGATAAGCTTTGGAAACTTTTGACCATTCTGTTGGCTTTCTTAAGCGACCGGCTGTTTCACCGGGTAAAGTAATCGAAGTGAAATTTCCGAATCCAAATCCTCTTAGATATTTGTAATATTTTTCGTCATCAATCCTCTGAACAAGTTTTGAGACACCAATATTACTTGATTGCTCAATTATTTGTGTAACATTTAAACTTTGGAAAGGATGTGAGTCTCTGATGTTGACGTTTTGAAATTTGTATTTTCCATTTTCAAGAAAAAGTTTCTCATCCAGTCTGCATAATTTCTGATCTAATAAAGATGCAATGGTAAACGATTTAAATGTTGAACCAGGTTCATATGTATCAGTTATTGCACGGTTTCTTCTTTGGAAATCATTGTACTTCCAATATTGATTGGGATCGAAATCATCAACATTAGAAATAGCAAGCACTTCGCCCGTATTAGGATCCATTATTATTCCAGTGCCTGATGTTCCGCCATATTGAGCAACTCCGTTTCTTAATTCATCTTCAAGAATTGCTTGATAATTTTTATCTATAGTTAAATAAAGATCATCACCTGCAATTGCGGCAATAGATTCATCATCTTCAACTGTTACCACATCACCAATAGCATCCTTGTCTACCACTTTTGAACCATTTTCGCCTTTTAGAGCATCTTCAAAATATTCAGATATTCCCATTGTCCCCTTAAGATCATTATTAACATAACCAAGAAGGTGGGATGCGAGATTATTGTAATGATATACTCTTGTTGGATCATCTTTATAAAAATAACCGACACGTTTTAATCCTTTTAATGAAGCAGCTTTTTCAACCGGAACTTTTTTCTCCAAACAAATAGTTTTTTTGTCCCCTTTCATTAAAGCAAGAAAGTAGTTTCGTTCTTTCCCAAGAATTTTTGCAAATGTTTTTGCGATATCTTGTTTTGCTTTTTGTGAAATCATTCTAAGATCTACAAAGAAGGAAACATCCTGGCGATTGTAAACTAGAAGTACATTGTTACGGTCATATATTAATCCTTTTTCGGCGGTTATGTTTTCTACACCAGTCTGCTGGCGTTGTGCATAATACTTTAATTCTTCACTGCGTATAATCTGGATGTCGACCAGCTTTACAATTAACGCAATAAAGAATAAAAGAATTGATATTATTACTAATAATGCACGTGAGTTATTCATACTTGCTTTTTAATTCCTTTTCGAATTCTTCAACTTTATCACTATCATATTTTACTACTACAGGAGCTTCAAGATTTCTGATCAAACCAAGATCGGTGCTTGCAATTGCAAAAATTCTATCTTCAGATGTTACCGATTGATATTCTGCAGTAAGTTTTATTTTTTTTTGTTCTTCAGTTTTTAATTTTTTCTCGGTATCGTCTTTTAGCAATAAAGTTTGCTCATATTTAAGTTTAATACCTACACTAAACAGAGCGAACACTGTAGCAATTAAAAGCAAAATAAACACTAAGAGAATTGTTGGTTTTGAACTTTTACTCATAATCTTTCTGCTGCTCTCAGTTTAGCACTTCTGGATCGATAATTTTTAATGATTTCATCTTCAGTTGGTGTAATTGGTTTTCTGTTAACCAATTTTAGTCTTGCATCAATTTTTTTTATTCCTAGCGGATCTTCTTTTGGACTTAGACTTACAATCGATTCAGCTTTAAAAAAATCTTTAACAATTCTATCTTCCAAAGAATGATAAGTTATAACAACTATTCTTCCACCCTTTTTTAAAACTTTAACAGAATTAAATAAAAATGATTTTAGATTTTCTAATTCATCATTAACATAAATTCGTAATGCCTGGAAAACCCGCGATAATGTTTTTCTCTGAAATGGTTGAGGAACAAGTTCATTAATAATAGAGACTAACTCACCTGTAGTTTCAATCTTTTTCCCAATACGATGATTAACAATACTTCTCGAAATTTTTCTGGAGTTTTTCTCTTCGCCAAATTCATAAAAAACATTTGCCAAATCATCTTCCGTAAAAGTGTTTATAATATCAGCAGCATTTATATTTTTTGTTTTATCCATTCTAAGATCAAGCTTTGCATCCGATCTATAAGTAAATCCTGAAGAAGGCTCATCCAACTGAAAAGATGAAACACCTAGATCAGCAAGTACGCCATCAAAAAAATCTATTGATTCTATTTTTGCTATCACATCAATAAAAGAAAAATTTAAATTGTATAAATTCAATCTAGCTTCATCCGTAAATTTTTTCTGGCAAAACTCAAATGCATCTTTATCAACATCTGAGGCAATAAGTTTTCCTTCAGTATTTAATCTTTTCAGAATTTCACCGGCATGTCCGGCAAAGCCTAAAGTTGCATCAAAATAAATTCCCGATCGATCATTAATTAGAAGATCCAAGCTCTCCTTAAGCATCACAGGAGTATGATGCTCACTCATTTTGAAGCCATCACTTTGGCAGCAATTTCTTCATAAGTCTGCGAAGACTGGTTCAAATACTCATCGTAAATTTTTGGATTCCAAACTTCAATTTTTTTAAGAGCACCAAGAATTAAAACTTCTTTTTCAATTTTTGCGTATTCGATTAATAAAGATGGAATCAAGATTCGTGATTGTCCATCCATCGTATCTTCTGTAGCATACTGAACAAACATTCTAATAAATCTTGAATCATCAGGTTGAAAGGAATTTAATTGCAGTAATTTTTCCTCAATGCGCTGCCATTCATCAAGCGGATACAGATCAATACAATTTGATAATCCGCGAGTCATAACGAACGTATCATTTGCATCGGCAGCAACGTGTTTTCTAAGCTTTGCAGGAATAGCGATCCTGCCTTTAGAATCAATTGAATATGTAAATTGTCCTCTAAACATCTTCCTTTTGTTAATAATTTTTCACCACTTTTCCCCACTACACCCCAAAATAATGGAAAAATTTTCCGAAAGTCAAGAAAATTCTTAAAAAAATTTAACTTTTTTTTAATCTTCAAAAAAGGGAATACATGAAAGAATGTAATTATTCTGGTAAGAGACTTTGGTGAATGAGAATATTAAGTATAGTAATTCACTCTAATGCAGTTTTGATCTTACTATCAATTAAAAAAAAATCTTATATCTAAATCCCAAAACAGATAGTGTTATTGATTGTATATAACTTGATTCTTATAAATATATTTTAAATTTATTTTAATGATTAGAGACTTCTGAAATATTCATATTGGCATTCACGTGCAAACGGGAATCCATTGATTGTATATTAGAATCCCACTCCTGCCTAACGCAGGCAGGTTCGTGGGAATGACCAATGACCAGAAAATAATATTTCAGAAGTCTCGATTAATGAAATTTGATATTGCTTTAATAACTATTATTAATTACGTTTGAATGAAATCTTGAACTTATATAGGGGACTTTATCATGAAATATTTGATACTACTACTCTTATTTCTTTTTATTGAATCTTTCACAGATTCTTATCCGCAGGATTATAAGCAGAATAAAACACTTGTACCTTTGGGTGAGTCAAGTTATACACATCTAAACATAAATAATATCTCAACTTTATTATACAATAATGGCATTTCAGATATCTCTGCTCTGGGTTATTCCGGATTTGTTTTTCCTAAAAGAACCGGTAAAACTGCCGTGTTTTGTTCCGGATTTCTTTGGGGAGGAAAAGTTCCTGGTGATCCAGAACCAAGAGTTGGCGGCAGTGCTTACAGAAGTGGGCTTCAAGGAGGAAAAATTATTTCTACCGGTGTCGCTGAAAATCCAAATGCAGCCAACGTAAGAATTTATAGAGTTAGAACGGATGTTTATCCCGGCGGTCCTTTTACTGATCTTTCATCAGAAGTTAAGGATGAAGGAAAAACTGTCGAACAAATCAGAGCTCAATATGAAAAAGACTGGACTGACTGGCGTGCTGTTGACGGCGCACCGTTCGAAGATAAGAATGGTAATGGTACCTATGAACCAACAATTGATATCCCTGGAGTTCCTGGCGCTGCTCAAACTATATGGTATGTTGCAAATGATTTGGATTCCGTAATGACAAAATATTTATATGGAGCACTTCCAATTGGTATTGAGCTACAGGTAACAATCTGGGCTTACGTAAGTGATAATTATCTCAATAATCTTTTCTTTAGAAAATATAAGATGATTAATAAATCCTCTACCCCATTTAATGATGTTTATGTTTCTATGTGGAATGACGTTGATCTTGGTGATGCAGGTGATGATTTTGCAGGGTGTGACACAACATTAAATCTTGGCTTTACTTACAATGCCCAGGAACACGATAATGTTTATTTTCCGTTGGCACCACCGGCAATTGGTTATGAACTATTGAAAGGTCCTATCTGTTTCTAATGGCAAAAATCTTCCAATGACTGCTTTTTATTATTTCGCTGGAGGTGATCCTCCACAAGGTGGAGATAATGGTTCACGCGAGTTTTACTGTTTTATGCAGGGTAAATATGGTATATCCTGTCAGCCGTTTATAAACCTGGTAACAGGCAAGCCAACTTCGTTTGCTTTATCTGGTGATCCTCTAACTCATGAAGGCTGGGTTGATGGTATACAAGTTCCGGCAGGTGATAGAAGAAGCGGTCTAGCCTCAGGTCCATTTCAAATGGCAATTGGTGATACTCAGGAAATTATAATAGCACAAATTGCTGCATTAGGAACTGATCGACTGAATTCATTAAAGCAGTTAAAATACTATTCTGTTTTAGCTAAAGATCTTTATGATTCTGGAATGATAAGAGATTTGGGAAACACACCTCCAAGTCCAAGTGTAGAAGTAGTAAGTACAATTTCCGAAATAAAATTAGATTGGGGAAATAATTCATCGCTGATCAACTCAATTGAGAGCTACAATCAAACTGGATACAAATTCCAGGGATATAACGTTTATCAATTACCAAGTGATTTCCCTTCGAGATTAAATGGTAAGAAAATTGCCACTTTCGATATTGCTGATGGCGTAACTAATATATACGAAACCGTAATTGATTCTGTAACAGGATTGCCTGTTGAAGGAATTGCACAGCAAGGAATAGATTCAGGTATTAAGAGAATATTCAGCACTGATTACGATTACTTTACCAATTCTCATATGATAATTGGTAAGAAATATTATTTTGCAGTTTCTACTTACACATACAATTCAGATCCTTTAGCAACTCCAAATAATTATGAAAGCATTTCGTACATTGTAGAAGCCACTTATTATCAGAACTATCCCGGAGCGGCTTATGGTGATTTTATTTCAGTTACTCATTCATCAGGAAATGGTGAGGCTGATATTTCTGTAAAAGTTGAAGACCCCACAAAGTCGACCGGAGATAAGTATGAAGTGTTTTTTACAGAACGAGATGAGATAAGAGATCCAGATGGAAATTGGGTGCCTTCTTCGATAGTTAATAAAGTAAATAGTCCTGATGATTTAACTGGCTCTTCATTATCATTATCTGCCATTTATGCGGATGATATTACAAAAGGAATTGAGTTAACATTCGAACTAGATTTAGTTTCATCAACAAATGCCTGGGCTGATGGAATTAAAATAACCTTCCCGTCAAATGTTTCTGTAATCAGTGCACCTCAATTTGAAGCAGGTGGTGGAACTGTCGTCCCTGAAATTATTGGAAATGTTGTGAACCTGGGATTAGTAAATGGAGAGCAAACACAGAACGGAATGTTTCATGGTGGAGAGACCTGGAAAATATTTATCAGTAATTTTACTCCCCCAATTTCAGTTGATTGGATAATCTATGACGATGGATATACAGATGGGAATATTAATGTTAACAATGCAGAGGGCAACACCACTATAAATTCAATCGGATCATTAACAAGACTTGCGAGATATTGGAACGTAAATAATGTTACGAAAGATTCATTGGTTCTATCAAATCAATCAGTTGTTGGTGGTTACTATCAGTTTCCTCCTCGTGATTATGATTACACAATACGTTATAACTTTTATGATTCACCTATTGCAGATGGTTTGCGCATAAGTGTCAACGAAGCAATTTATGATGGACCTATAAACTTTTTCAGTTTGTCATTAACCCCAGCTAACAGTCCTACAAGGTTAACACAAAATTCAAATACTACAACTCTTGATATACAAAATTATACAATATTTGGGGGTACTAGTAGTAAAGCAATTGATATCTTTGGTGTAGGGACAAGTAATCTAGAAGAACTTCAGCAGGATTATGAGTTAAGATTTACCGGTGTTTGGGATTCCACTATAATAAATAATCAAAAAGTGTACTTTGTAAAAAGTGGCGGTCAGATGGCAACGATTTTTAATGTGGGGGGTTCTGGATCTTCACTTGCTAATCATCCACTCAATCCTAATCCCGGGTACAACAATCCTTTCTTACTCAGGATACCATTCGAAGTATGGAATAAAGACACACATCAGCAGGTTAACTTAATGTTTAGAGACCGAGCACAATCATCAGACGAAAATCCTTTTTATGCCTGGAATATAAAAAATAGGATGTACGCAGTTATAATCAATTCACCTTATGACAAAAATTCAGTAATTACACTATCCCCAACTGACACAAAAAATGCTCATGCTACCTGGGTGTTAGTATTTTATGGTACACACTATACTTTGAATGATGTAGTTACCATTAGTTATGCAAATAAAATTCAGTTTGGTGTTGATAAATTTACATTCACATCGCCAAAAACTGTAATAGAAGAAAAACTTACTAATTATAAACTCTTCAATAATTATCCTAACCCATTTAACCCGGGTACTAAAATTCGTTTCTTTCTACCCGAAGTAGGATTAGTTAAAATTGAAGTCTTCAACATTCTCGGTCAAAGAGTAGCGAGGCTGCTAAATGAAGAGCGACCATCGGGAGTTCAAGATATAAATTTTGATGGCAGCAGTTTAGCAAGTGGGATTTACATCTATACTATCGAAGTACAAGATAAATTTTTTGAAGCGAAGAAGATGCTACTGTTAAAGTAAGGTTATGATTAGTTAGCTCGAAAAAGTATAAGCTTTTTAAGGAAACTTAATTATGAAAAAATTTCTTCTTTTGTTATTAATAATTTGTCTTGGATCTTTTAAAAATTCATTTACGCAAGACTATAAACAAAACAAAACACTTGATCCTTTGGGTGAGCCAGGTTATACACATCTAAACATAAATAATATTTCTACTTTCTTTTACAACGATGGAAGATCTGATATAGACCTTTTGGGCAATGGTGGTTTTTATTTCCCTAAAGGGAGTAAAACAACTGCCGTATTTCAAAGTGGATTAGTTTGGGGTGCTAAAGTTAATAGTGATACCCTGATAAGAATCGGTGGTTCAGCATACAGGACTGGGCTACAGGGAGGGAAAATAATTTCTAACGGAATAGCGGAAGATCCAAAAGCAGAACACGTAAGAATTTATAGAGTGCGCCGCGATATTTATCCTGGTGGACCTTATGTAGATTTTTCAGCAGAAGTTAAGGGTGAAGAAAAGACCGCCCAGCAGATTAGAGATCAATATGAAAAAGATTGGATGGAGTGGAGAGCTATTGATGGTGCACCATTCGATGATCAAAATGTAAATGGCATTTACGAACCAACAATTGATATACCAGGATTTCCTGGTGCAGATCAGACAATTTGGTTTGTTGCGAATGATCTGAATCCAGCCAAGACAACTTTTCTATATGGAACAAAACCTTTAGGAATTGAATTACAAGTAACAGCATGGTCTTATTCTACTGATGATTATTTAAACGATATGCTTTTCAGGAAATATATGATGATTAACAAATCAACCACAGTATTAAATGATGTCTATGTTTCAATGTGGTCAGATGCAGATCTTGGAGATGCGGGTGATGATATCGTTGGATGTGATACAATTTTAAATCTAGGCTTTACTTATAATTCAGATGAAAGGGATGATTCTTATTTCCCAAGCCCTCCGCCCGCAGTAGGTTTCAAACTTTTAAAGGGTCCTGCGATATCTAATAATAAAAGTCTTTCTATGACAGCTTTTTATTTTATGATGGGAGGCGATCCTAATTTTGGTGAACCATCACAAGGAGAATACAATGGAGCAGTTGAATTCTATAATTTATTGCAGGGCAAAATTGGAATAACAGGCAAAACATTTATTGACCCTACTACAAATCAGCAAACCAAATTTCCGTTTTCAGGAAACCCAATAACTCAATATGGATGGATTGACGGTATTCAATATCCATCAGGAGATAGAAAATGCGGTATAGCCTCCGGTCCATTGCAAATGGCTGTTGGAGATACGCAAGAAATTATTATTGCTGAGATAGCTGCAATGGGAACAGATAGACTTAATTCTGTAAAGAGACTAAAAGATTATGCAGTTCAAGCTCAGGATTATTATAATTCGGGTTTTACCAAATACTCAGCACCCAAAACCCCACAGCCAGTTGTAAAAGTAAAAGGAACAATTTCAAAGATTAGATTAGACTGGGGTGAAGATATTGCATTAAACGATTTAATCGAAAACTATAATAAGGAAGGATATAAATTCCAGGGCTATAACGTATATCAATTATCTTCACACACATCAGCCAAAGAAAAAGTAAAAAGAATAGCGACTTTTGATATTGTTGATGGTATTACTGAAATACATAGCACTTTCATTGATCCAATAACAGGTTTGCCTGTTGATAGAGTTGAGCAGTTCGGATCAGATTCAGGAATTAAAAGGACTTTCAGTACTGATTTTGATTACATAGAAAATTCAAAAATGCTTATCGGGAAGGAATACTATTTTGCTGTAACTGCATACACGTTTAATTCCGATCCATCTGCTATACCAAATAATTCTGAAAGTTTAATAAGAATAATTACAGTTACATACTATGATAATTATCCGGGACCTGACTTTGGAGATATAGTATCTGTTAATCGTTCTACTGAAAGTGAAGAAGCGACTATTAAAGTTACAGTCGAAGATCCAACCAAATTAACCGGTGATACTTATGAAGTATTTTTCACCGAACAAGATGAAGTGAGAAATCAAAATGGTGATTGGGTTGCGGCTTCAATTATAAAAAAAACAAAAAGTCCTAATGATTTAACTGGTTCATCAATCTCAATCGCTGCAACTTATGCCGATAATTTAAATAACGGGATCGAGTTAACGTTTAAGTTGGATTTGATTTCACCAACCAATAGTTGGGCGGATGGAATAAAAATTATTTTCCCATCAAATGTTACTGTAATCAGTGCGCTTCCATTTGAAGCAGGTGGTGGAAACGTTATGCCTGAAATTGCAGGCAATGTAGTAAGCCTTGGATTAGTAAATGGGGAACACACACAAAATGGAATATTTCATAAAGATGAAGAGTGGAAAATATTAGTCAGCTCATTCACGCCTCCAATATCTGTGGATTGGATTGTTTACGATGATGGCTACAATGATCCTGTTGGACCCGTTGTAAATGCAGAAGGAACAACAAGTGTACAAACAATTGGATTTTTAACAAGACACGCAAAATATTGGAATGTTAGAGATGTAACTAAAGATACTTTAGTTTTAGAAAATCAAACTATTGTAAATGGTAAATATCTTTTTCCTCCAAGAGATGATTTTTCAAAAGATGTTGATCATTACCCCGGCCCCGTTACAGATGGAGTGAGAATCGAAGTCGACTTAAACTACCAAGGACCAATTAATTTTAGCAGTATCAGAATTAATGGAAGACATTATACTTTCTTTTATGAAGGGAATTCACCTTCAGCAGTTGCTTTTGTTATGTCAAACTATTCAGTTTTTAGTGGGACTATAAGCAGCAAAGCAATTGATAATTTTGGTATTGGTACGTCAGATGTTACAGAACTCAAGCAAGATTATGAACTAAGATTTACCGGTATATGGGATTCAAGCTTAACTACCAGTGGACAGAAAATTTACTTTATAAAAGAAGGTGGACAAATGGCGACCATCTTCTCAACAATTATAGGTGCTAATGGACTTGCAACACATCCTCTTAATCCTAATCCCGGAACAAACAATCCATTCTTAATTAGAATACCTTTTGAGGTTTGGAATAAAGACAAAAACATTCAGGTTAACTTAATGATTAGAGACCGAATACAAACGTCAGATGCTAATCCATTCTATGCCTGGAATCCAAATAACAGAATGTATGGAATTATTGTTAACTCACCCTACGATAAAAATACAGCTATAACTTTATCTCCATCAGATCTGAATAATTCTAAAGCTACCTGGGTTTTAGTTTTTTGGTCAACACATTCCAATTTAGATGATACAATAACTATTAAGTATCCAAATCCAATTCAAATTGGTGTTGATAAATTCACTTTCACTACTCCAAAACCAATAAAAGAAATTGGAGATATAGATTTAGATTCTTATCTGGTTTATCAAAATTATCCCAATCCGTTTAACCCGGGTACTAAAATTCGTTTCTATTTACCGGAAGCAGGATTGGTTAAAATTGAAGTCTTTAACATTCTTGGACAAAGAGTTTCAAGACTTTCAGAAAAAGAGTTTCAACCTGGTGTAAATGAAATTGATTTTGATGGCAGTAGTTTAGCAAGTGGAATGTACATTTATACGATAGAAATTAAGGACAAGTTTTTTGAAGCAAAAAAGATGCTGCTGTTGAAGTGAGTTTGCGCGCTGCATAAGAAGTTAAAAATTCAGTTATAGAGCCAACTACCGGAATTTTCCATAGGAATGGCTATGCCAGAACCGACGACCTTCCCGATTGAATCGGGATGCTCTAAAGCTGACCTTCAGATTTCTAAATTTTAAAAATTTTCATCTTAATAAAGAAAGAGTTTTAAGGAAATTGTTCAGTGGAATACTTATAATTTATGAACGCTGGGAAATGAAAAGTTTGTTTTCAGAGCCAACTGCCGGAATCGAACCGGCGACCTACTCATTACGAATGAGTTGCTCTACCAGCTGAGCTAAGTTGGCTTATGGTTCTTTTATTTTTAAGAAAAGTAAAGGCGAATAAAATTTATACTTCGCCCTACAATTCTTTTTGTTGGAAGTTCTAGACTATCTTAATTTCTTTTTATGTCTGTTCTTTCTTAATCTTTTTTTCCTTTTGTGCGTAGACATTTTATGACGTTTTCTTTTTTTACCACAAGGCATTTGTTTCTTCTCCTTCTAAGAATTTTACTAATGATTATTCAATAATTGTTCTGCTTTTTTCCCAATTTCGTTTGTCGGATTTATATCATAAGCTTTTTTAAGCCATTGTTTTGATGCTTCAATATTTCCGGCTGAAAGATTTACAACACCTAAATTCAAATGCGCAATCTGATGATTAGGATCATATTTAAGTGCTGTTTCCATTTCCTTGATAGCATTCGGATAATCCTTTAAGTTAAAATAACAAACTCCCATATCAACTCTTACATCGGCATCTTTAGGATTTTTTTCTAAATACTTCTTATAGTCTGCAATTGCAGCATCAAAAAGTCCGGAATCGTTTTTTAGATGCGCTAATTCCAATAAAGTTTTATAGTCTTCAGGATTTTGTTTTAATCTAGTTTCCAGATCATTTATTGCTTTCATATTATTAAGATCAACACCTGAAGAAACATTTTTTTGTCCCTGC
The DNA here is from genome assembly GCA_036170275.1 of Ignavibacteriaceae bacterium. Classification (GTDB taxonomy): domain Bacteria; phylum Bacteroidota; class Ignavibacteria; order Ignavibacteriales; family Ignavibacteriaceae; genus IGN3. Next base: position 39,391 of record JAVHOU010000023.1, on the reverse strand, counting down.
GGTTGATTCATCGCGGTTGGCGCAGAAGCAGAGTCTAATATTCCAGATGATAAAATAATTACAGCAATTATAACTATTCCCCCTATTAATATACCGTAGATTATTTTAGGATCTAAATTCTTTGAATTATTATTAACATCTTTTACTACTGATGCACTCTTTTGCTTATTATTTTTTTCTGAAGTTTTACTGGAAACTTTAGTTCCACATTCAGGACAAAATTTATATTCTTTATCAAACTTAAATCCACATTCTGAACAGAATTTTTGATTTGCCAAATTTATTATCTCCTTTTCTCTTTCATTCCTGCATCAACTATATCTTTAAACTCTCTAGAAAATTTAAAGGTTGGAACATAATGTTCTCCGACAAAAACTTTATCACCTGTTTTCGGGTTACGTGCATTTCTAGGATTTTTCTTTTTTACTTTGTAACTGCCAAAGCCTCTTATCTCAATTCCATGCCCATTTTTTAAAGCATCGATAACTGTGGAAAAAAATCCTTCGATAATAGCTTCCGTTTCTAATTTTGTAAGTCCAGTACCGGATGCAACTTTGTCCACAATATCAGCTTTAGTCATTGATTCACCTTAATTTATTTTAGTTACCTAATTTTGGGAGGCGAAAATTATCAAACATTTGTGGTAAAATCAATATAACTTCTTATTTTATAATAAATTAGAAATGAATTATGCGTAAAGTAATTTGATAACCGTTTTAATATCTCATTTTGGAATGTGATTCATTGGATTACACTATTAAATCACAACATTTTGTTAAAATATCATATAATTTCGTGGTATGAAGATTGCCACCTGTTTGTGACAAAGGAGATATATTTTGCAATTAATAGAAATAGTTCAACTGGCTTTAATAAGCTTTATTGTTTTAATAATAATCATTTTCTTTATCTCTTATATGGGATATAAAACAAGAAAAAGGATAAGAGAGAATTCTACAACCGAGAAAAATAATCTGGATACTATAATTTCTGATTCAATAATAGAATTAAATTCAGAGCCGAAAGTCCCTTCAGATAAAACATTAAATAGGGAAACTAAACCCGGAAGATTTCAGGTTTTTAATCCTACCTTATCAAACACAAACAAAAAAAAATCCCCTGAAAACAAAAAACATTTTCCACGCACATTATTTATAAAAAGATAATATCTTTTTTAGATATTTTATTTCAGAATTCCCGCTTAATTTTCAACATTACCTTTCGATAAATCCTTTGTTATATTTCAAATGAATAAACTTAAAATCATTTAATAATAAAAAGTTGTGATATGAAAGAACAAATAAAAATTGAAGGTATGTCTTGTCATCATTGCGTGATGGCAGTTAAAAAAGAAATCTCTAAACTGAACATTGATAAATTAGAGGTTTCAATTGGTAATGCTGAAGTTGAATTCGATGAGAATAAAGTTCAGTTGGATGCAATAAAAAAAGCTATTGTCAGTGCTGGATATTTAGTTGTTGAAAATAAATAATTTATAAATGTTGGAAATCAAAACAGAAAAATTAATCTTGCCTGTTGAGGGTATGACGTGCGCAAGCTGTGTTGCCCGAGTTGAAAAAACTATTGCAAAGTTTGATGGGATAAAAAAGGTTAATGTAAACCTTGCTACCGAAAAAGCTTCATTTGAATATGATCCCTCTATTGTTGATTTGAATAAACTAGCCGAAACTATAGAAGATATTGGTTACAAGTTGGATCTATCAATATTGCAAAAGGGAAAAAAGTCTGCACAAGAAAAAACCGATTATGTTGATACGCATCTTAAAGAATTAAAAAGTGATTTAATATTTGCCGTTGTTCTCGCCGTCCCCATCACAATAATTAATATGGGAATGATGTGGAAAGGTTTTTTTCTTAACCATTTATTAACTGTTGAACAAATTAATAAATTACTTTTACTTTTAACGACACCTGTAATTTTTGTATCCGGTAAAAGATTTTATAAAATATTCTGGAATAATCTTAAGCATTTTACTGCGGATATGAATTCGTTAGTTGCAATCGGAACCGGTGCAGCTTATTTATTTAGTCTATTACTGACTTTGTTCCCGGAAATATTTCCACACGCAAATCATAATTATCATGTTTATTTTGATACTGCGGCTGTGATAATAACGCTTATCCTTTTAGGCAGATGGCTGGAAAGCGGAGCTAAATCCAAAACCGGTTCAGCAATAAAAAAATTAATAGAGCTGCAGCCAAAAACAGCAATTGTTAAAGAGCAAAACCGTGAAGTTGAAAAAGACTTGGTCGAATTAAAGTCTGGCGATATAATTATTATCAAACCCGGCAGTAAAATTCCTGCAGATGGAATCATTACATCCGGTTCATCTTCTATTAACGAAGCGATGATAACAGGTGAAAGTTTACCTGTTGAAAAATTTATTGGATCAAAAGTTATTGGAGGAACGATAAATACTTCCGGTTATTTTGAATTTGAAATAACAACAATCGGGAAAAACTCTGTACTTGGACAGATAATAAAATTGGTTGAAGAAGCACAAGGCTCAAAAGCTCCGATCCAAAATCTTGCTGATAAAGTTGCATCTATTTTCGTTCCAGTCGTTGTTCTCGTAGCAATTATTACATTCATTATTTGGTTAATTATTAGACCCGATGATTTAAGTATTGCAATTATGAATTTTGTTGCGGTGCTTATTATCGCCTGTCCTTGCGCTCTTGGATTAGCTACACCAACTGCATTAATTGTTGGTATGGGAAAAGCTGCACAAAATGGAATCTTATTTAAGAATGGAGAAAGTTTAGAGGAACTTCATCATGCAGATACAATTGTGTTTGATAAGACAGGCACTATTACCGAAGGTAAATTATCCGTTAAGAATATTTTTGTAAATCAAATTTCTGAAGATGAATTTTTATCAGCTTTGTCTTCACTTGAGAGCAAGTCTGAACATCCGATAGCAAAAGCAATTACTGAGTACGCTCAGGAAAAGAATATCAAACCAATTTTGATTACGGACTTTGAGAACAAACCGGGTAAAGGAATAAAAGGTAAAACTGATGATAGAACTTTGTTAGCTGGTAATGAATCTTTTATGCTTGAGAATAAAATTGATTTGAATTTTAATAAAACTGAAATTAAAAATGACTTAGTAAGAAATTCTTCGGATATTTTTCTTGCAATCGACGGTGAAGTGAAAGGTTTTGCCTCAGTAATTGATTCAGTTAAAAGCAACTCATTTGAAGTGATAAATAAAATCAAGGAAATGAAATTAGAACCAATTTTACTTTCGGGAGATAATGAAAGTGTAACAAAATATATTTCATCCATTACTGGAATTGAAAAATATGAATCGGGCGTTATGCCGGAACATAAATCTGGCAAAGTTAAAAAATTGCAAGATGATGGTAGAAAAGTAATTATGGTTGGCGATGGGATAAACGATGCTCCAGCACTTGTCCAAAGTAATGTGGGAATTGCGATCGGGAATGGAACTGATGTTGCTATTGAAAGTGCGGAAGTTGTTTTAATTAATGGTGATCTAAGTGGAGTTGTTAAATCAATTAAACTTTCCAAGCAGACTATTGCGGTAATAAAACAAAATCTTTTCTGGGCGTTTATTTACAATGTAATTGGGATTCCTCTAGCTTCATTTGGATTACTTAATCCTATGTTTGCAGCCTTAGCAATGTCGCTTAGTTCTGTTTCAGTCATCAGCAATTCACTTAGATTGAAGAAAGTGAAATTATAAAAAAACCGGACAAGTCCGGTTTAGATGTTTATATTCTATGAAAATTAATTTACATTCTTGGTAAGCGTTCTAAATATGAACTGTTGCTTAGAATTGCAAAGGTTTCTGTCTTTCTTAACTCATCAAGATTTAAGCAATTCATATAGCTCATTGAACTTTTTAATCCATCGGAGATTCCATCAATTACACTTTTTACAGCACCTTTATATGCAACCATTGTCTCTTCACCTTCAATAAATTCATTGCGCATCTTTACACCAAATGAAGCAGAGCCTCGATATTTTTTCCAAAGCTGCCCGTTATATTTTATAACTTCACCGGGCGTTTCTCTGGTTCCGGAAAGCATTCTGCCTAGCATAACAACATCAGCACCAAGTGCAATTGCTTTAGCAACATCGCCTGGACTTTTAATTCCGCCATCAGCAATAATTTTTATTTTTAATTTTTTCTGTTTTCTAGAAAATAAAATATTTAGTAAAGATGAAACTTGCCCAATTCCAATACCTGTTTGTATTGATGTAGTACAAACACTTCCGCTGCCAATTCCAACACGTACTGCATCCGCACCAGCATTTTCAAGCTGATCTAGACTTCCTCCATGAGCAATGTTGCCAACAATTATTTTTACATTAAACTTTTTTTTAATTATTTCGGTTTTTTTCAAAACTTCTTTGTTGTTTGCATTAGCAGTATCAATACAGATTAAATAATTTTTCTCAGCAATTTTTTCAATTGTCTTAAGGTCAGTATTCAGCGCTATGGATACAGCTTTAATTCCTTTTCCATTTTTAGAATTCAGGACTGAATCGAGCGATGAATCAAATCTATTTACAATTCCAAGACTTCCTAGATTTGATAGCTCTTTTGCCATTTCAATTCCAGTTACTGAATCCATAGGACTTGAGATAACAGGCACATTAAGTTTTATTCCAAGAAAAGAACAATTTGTTGATGCTTCTGTTCTTGATTTTATTCTAGAAACCTGCGTTGGGATCAAACTAATGTCATCATAAGTTAGAGAATGATCAAACTCATTAAGTTCAACTTTGGTGTATACTTTCATTTATATCCTGTATTTTTTCAGATTAAGTTTTCTATTTCGTTAATTATTTGATTCATTTTTTTTGTAACAGCTAATATCGGTTCTTGCGAGTTCATATTAACTCCTGCTCTATCCAAAATATTAATTGGATAATCTGAGCTTCCGGCTTTAAGAAAATCCAAATACTTTTGTACTGCAGGTTCACCTTCGGTTTTAACTTTAAATGCAAGCGCCTCAGATGCTGCAAATCCTGTGGCATACTGATAAACATAAAAGTTATAATAAAAATGCGGAACTCGTGCCCAGGTAAAACTTTCTTCTTCATCAATAACCATTTCAGGTCCCCAATATTTTTGATAAACATCTTTGTAAAGTTTACATAGAACGTCGGGAGTTAATGCTTCGCCGTGCTCAACTTTATGATGTGTAAGCGACTCAAATTCAGCAAACATTACTTGCCGGTAAACAGTAGTTGTAATATTATTTAAATACTTTTCTAATAAGAAAAGTTTTTCTTCTTTTGATTCAGAAATTTTAATAAGATGATCAAGCAAAAGATTTTCATTAAATGTGGATGCAACCTCTGCAAGAAAGATTGAGTAATTAGCATATGTAAATGGCTGATGCAACCCTGTGTAGTAGGAATGCATATTGTGTCCCATTTCATGTACTAATGTAAAAACATCATTCAGCAAATCTGTCCAGTTAAGTAAAACATACGGATGGACACCATAAGTTGTGCCCGAAGAATACGCTCCACTTCTTTTCGCTTTAGTCTCATAAACATCAATCCATCTGTTATCAAAAGCTTTGTTAAGTGAGGCAAGATATTCTTCACCCATAATTTTAAGCGAATCAATTACAATTTGCTTAGCATGTTCATAAGAATATTTTTTCTCAAGTTTCTGATCAAACAAAGTAACATAAACATCATACGGATGAAGCTCATCAATCTTAAGAAGTTTTTTCTTTAATGATGCCCACCGATACATTGGTGCAAAATTTTTATTTACCGCTTCAACAAGATTATCATAAACAGATGCGGGAATATTATTTTTAAATAGTGCGGCTTCTCGCGCAGAATTAAATTTCCTTGCCTTAGCATAAAAGATATTTGATTTTAAATTTCCATTAAACAAGGAACTAAATGAATTAATATTATCCATATAAGGTTTTAAATATGCCTTAAAAGCTCTTTCGCGATAACTTCTATCTTTTGAGTAAAGAGCAGCATAAAATCGTGAATGCGACATTTCAATTTCATTGCCATATTCATCATCTACTTTGGGAAATATCAAATCGGCATTTGTAAAAAGCGAGTATGTATTATATGGAACCTGTGTAACTTCGCTTGCCATTGCGAGCAATTCTTCTTGTTCCTTTTCAAGTGTGTGATTTCTGAATCTTAATAGGTCATCAAATGATTGTTTATAAATTTTAAGCTCAGGATGAGAATTGATAAGCTTTATTAATTTTGTTTCATCTGACTTAAGCAGCTCAGGTTTGATAAATGAACTTGCTGTAAGCACTTTTGAGTAAATACTTTTTATTCTGTCATCCATTCCCTGATATTTTGTATCCCTCATATCACTGTCTTTAGCGAGCATAGAATAAAGATATAATCGCTCTAATTTAATCCCAATCTCTTCATCAAATTTAAGGCATGCTAAAAGATTTTCTGATGAATCTGTTATCCTTCCTTCAAACTGAGCATAGCCTGCAATACTTTGCTCAACAAACTCAAAATCTTTTTCCCAATCCTCATCTGTTTCATAAATATCTTTCAAATTCCATTTATATTGTTCATCTATCTCATCACGTGTTGGGATTTGAAAAGTTTGAACTTCCGGATTAAAATGTTTTTTTAATAAATCATATTTATACATGAAAAACCCCATAAGAGTAATAGTTTAATATTGTTTTAAATATTTGGACTTGGATTAAGTGATTACGATTATTTTAGACTTAACATTTTTGCTATTAGAAAAAATTATTTTCGCATCAGCGGGAACAAATATAAGTAAAGTAATTTTTTATTGCATCTAAAATATCCCACCACATTATATTTAATTAACTAAAAATATTTCCGCCTTATCTAATTTTTGCCCAATCGGGTAAAAAAATTAGAATTAATACAAAGGAAACCAATCCAACAACAAATCATAACTTATATGTTTTTTTCTCAAAAAAATAGTTCTATCTAAAGTAAGATAAAACCGCAGAGCAAATATTTAATCCGGTTATCACAATAGATTTATTTTCATCTTTCTATATAAAGTTTATCATCCATATATTTGCCCGCGAAAAGAACCACATTTTATGAATACAAAATACGAAGCTGTAATTGGTTTAGAAGTTCACGCTCAACTCTTAACAAACTCTAAAATTTTTTGTGGCTGTTCAACTAAGTTTGGTACTCATCCCAACAGCAATACTTGTCCTGTTTGTTTAGGTCACCCAGGAGTTTTGCCTGTGCTTAACAAAAAAGTAGTTGAGTATACAACTCTAATGGGATTGGCAACCAATTGTAAGATAAATGAACATTCAATCTTTGCAAGGAAAAATTATTTTTATCCCGATCTTCCAAAAGGTTATCAAATCTCACAATATGAAGAACCTATTTGTGAGTATGGATTTATTGTAGTAAATCCTAAAGATCGTTCGCAAAAAAAAATTGGAATTACAAGAATCCATATGGAAGAAGATGCCGGTAAATCTATTCACGATCAAAGTAGTTCAACATTAGTTGATGTTAACAGATGCGGTGTTCCGTTGATGGAAATAGTCAGCGAACCAGATATTCGTACCGCTGAAGAAGCATATCTTTATCTAAGTAAGATCAAACAGATAGTTCAGTATCTTGCTATTTGTGATGGAAATATGGAAGAAGGATCCTTACGATGTGATGCTAATATTTCTGTTAGGTTAAAAGGTAAAAGTGAGCTTGGTATAAAAACTGAAATTAAAAATATGAACTCATTCAGAAATGTGGAACGCGCAATTGAGTATGAAATTAAAAGACAAATAGAATTGATTGAAGATGGTGAGCAAGTAGTTCAGCAAACTTTACTCTGGGATGCTGATGCAAATGAAGCCCATCCGATGAGAAGTAAAGAAGAGGCACATGATTACAGATATTTTCCCGATCCCGATTTGCTGCCGGTAATTGTTGATGAAGAATGGAAGAAAAAAATTTCAAAATCATTACCAGAATTGCCTGATGCTAAATTAAAAAGATTTGTTTCTGATTTTTTACTTCCCGTTTATGATTCTGAAATACTTACGCAAACTAAATCACTTGCAGAGTATTATGAAAAAGTAATATCCGTAACTGATGATTATAAAATTGCCAGCAACTGGGTAACCGGCGATGTACTTGCAATTGTGAATGAGAAAAAAATTGACATTTCGGATTTCCCTGTATCACCTTTAAATTTGGGCAAGCTTATTAATCTTATTAAAAAAGGAACGATAAGCGGGAAAATTGCGAAAGAGATTTTTCCAATAATGATGGAAAGTAATGCTGATCCTGCAATTATTGTAAAAGAAAATAATCTTATTCAGATTTCTGATTCCTCTGAAATTGAAGCTATCATACAAAAAATTATTGAAGCAAACCCGGAACAAGTAAATGAGTATCGTTGCGGTAAAGAAAAAGTTTTTGGATTTTTTGTTGGACAAGTAATGAAGGAATCAAAAGGGAAAGCTAATCCAAAACTTGTTAATGAGATTTTAAAGAAGATATTATCGACATAGCACAGTCCGCAGCGGCGGATCAGTCTGTGATTTTAACAATACAAGGCAAGCACAGATTAAAATCTGTGCTACGAATCAATCAAATAATGGAGAAAATAAATTGTCATTTCGGGAAAAACTGAAAAACTTTTTTAAGAAAAAAGAAAAACCCAAACCAACAACGATTGGTGGAAAAATCGCTGAGTTTTTTAGACAACTCGGTTTTGCAGGAATTGCTGCCTTGTTTATAATTACCTTTATTATTCAAAACACACGCATTCCAACTGGATCGATGGAAGACACAATACTTGTTGGTGATTTTGTTCTTGTAAATAAATTTATTTACGGATCAAGCTCACCCAGATATATACCATTCACTGAAATAGCGCTTCCCTATTTTACGTTGCCTGCTTTTAAAGATCCAAAACCAAAAGATATTGTTGTATTCGAATATCCGGGAGATCGTGATCAACTTGAAGCAACCGAAAGGGGTGTTAATTATGTTAAGCGCTGTATTGGTACTCCAGGAGATACAATTAATATTATAGATAAAGTAGTTTTTGTTAATGGCAAAGAATTCTGGAGACCACCTTTTATTAAATATTATCGCGGACAATACGCAAGTTATCTAAGACCTATTCCAAAAGGAGTTGCTGAACCTAGAATTTTTCCTAAAGGTATGCTTTGGAACGAAGATAACTATGGACCTTTAGTTGTTCCGAAAAAAGGGATGAGAATTCCTTTGAACATTGAAAATGTTGAGCAATGGAGAACTATTATAGATAGAGAATATGGCAAGCGAGTAGTAGAGATAAAAAATAATTCAGTTGCAATTGATGGTACGCCTGTTTCATCATACACTTTTAAGAAAGATTACTACTTTATGATGGGTGATAACAGAGATGATTCTTTAGATAGCCGTTTCTGGGGATTTGTTTCCCGCGATGCAGTTGTTGGTGAAGCATTTATCACTTTGTTTTCCTGGGATAGGGAAATTCCATTTTCCGAATTATTCAAATTGTTAGGTTCAATTAGACCAGATAGAGTTTTAAAACTTTTATACTAGACCTAAACCCTAGCACTCTTCTTAACAAGGCTGTTTGAAAATTCATTTCAATATAGGGAACTCACCATATTTCCCTCTCTTAAAAAGAGAGGGACTTTAAATCAAATTGTTTTAAGCCCCTTCTCTTAATAAGAGAAGTGGCTGGGGATGAGTTAGTAGCTTAACGAAGAATTTTCACTCAGAATCTAGTAAGTAGAACTATTTTCATTCTGATATTACAAACCCAGTTTCTCATAGAAACTGGGTTTGTTGTTTTAATTACTGTTAAGACAAGCCGCTGGATTCTCTCAAACCACCTATTGAATAGGAACAATGCTTTTCTGATATAGCAGCACAAAAGATTCCGTTATATCATAAAAAAAGGCGATCCGAAGATCGCCTTTTTAATTTTACTAACGTGAACTTGTTAGAATGAGTATCTAACACCTAACTGCATTTGCCATCTAGATAATAAATCTGATGGTGACCAAGCAGTATTAGTAGCTGGTTTAGAGAATGTATAAGCTGCTTTTCCTGTCGCAGTTTCAATGCCACGATAAGTTAAGATTGTGTAAGTATCCTGCGGCGTTGTTTGATACCATCCCCAAGTGCTCTTTAACAAATTGAAAACATTCATAATATCAAGCGATACTTGGAAATTGCCAATTCCGGGAATTCCGACTGCTTGAGATACTCTTAAATCAAGATCATCATTCCAAGGATTTCTTGCTGCATTTCTCTCAGACATTTGGCCTTTATGACTGGACAAATATTCGTTATTATCAATGAATCCAAAAAGATCATCATACATTGATTGTGCAGAAGGAGTTACTACTCCGCCAGTAACTGTACCAAGTACAATATCATTCTTGTCTTTCGGAATATAAAATAGATCATTTCCGTTTAGACCATCATTATTCAAATCGCCGTTAATCGTAAATGAGAATGGACGACCTGATTGTATGTTGTAGAATAATGAAAATGTAGTCGGTGAATTTGTAAAGAACTCGTGAGTATAAGAAACAGATACAAATCCTCTATGTCCTAAATCAAAACTTGAAGTTGTTAAAGGTGGTGTGTTTGGATTTCCGGAAATTGGATTATATCTGATTTGTGATTGAGCCTGTGATGATAATACGCTGTTCACATCCTTAGAAACACCATAGGTATAAGCCGTATTAAATGTTAAACCCGATGCAACGTTTCTCTGTAACTGAACTGAGAAATTATACTGATATCCTTCCTCGGTATTCTTTAATAAAAGCACATCAAAGTATCGATTACTATAGCTATTAGTAGCACCGTATCTTGGTCTTCCTAATTCACCGGTGATTGGTGCGGTAGATGGATTGAGGTTCAATTTTTCATAGATAAGATCATTTATTGATCTGGAATACATAAATTCAACAGTACCAACTATATCCCAAGGTAGCTGATGATCAACACCCAAATTTGCTCTTAAAAGTTGAGGCCATTTGAAATCAGGATCAACAAGATCAATTTCTGATCTATTGCTGGGTGCACCTGTTCCAGGATCTCCAACACCTGGTTGATTATTTGGATCAACTGAGAATCCTACATTGCTGCCTGTAGCTTGATTAACCTCAGCGATAAGTGTTCCCGCGTTTCCGTAATTGTTAGACATCCATACATAAGGAATACGTCCTGTAAAGATACCAACACCGCCGCGTACCTGAGTTGTTCTATTTCCAAAGATATCCCAGTTAAATCCAAGTCTTGGAGAAAACATTATGTTACCACTTGGAACATCAGATGTACTGATGCCAGGGAAATTTTCAGAAACTAATGGATTGTAATCAGGTTTTGTAGGTAAGTAAGGAACATCCATTCTTACACCCGCGGTCAATTTAAATGTTGGAAAAACTGTCCATTCATCCTGTACATAAAGACCAAGCTGATTTACACTAAATCTTGCAGCTGGCTTCTCTTCACCAGGAATACGAGAAAATACTCTTTGATAGTAGCTTGGAGTATTATTCTGTAAATCATTTAATGTATTAAATTCATAATATCCATAAAATGATCTTATAAATAGGTTTCTAAAATTAAAGAACTCATTGTGAGTTCCAACTGTAATTACATGATTACCAAGATAAGCCGAAAAGTTATCTGAAAATTCAAAAACATCCTGATCAAGTTCATTTGCTGATGAGAATCTATCAGGTCCGGCAACTAAAGTAACAGCTTCTCTCAACACTCTAACTTCAGGACGTTTTTCAGATATACCTGCTCTTCTGTCTCTGATGGATGTATATCCGAGTATTAAATCATTTGAAAAATTATTACCAAATGTGCTGTTAATTTGAAGCACTGTAGAGTTGGTTATATTTCTGATTCGATAAGCTAAAGTATTAAAAACAAGAAAGTTATTTGCATTGCGGCTTGCTAATATATCGCTATATGAAGTTACTACATTATGCCTTAAGGTGATCTTATGATTTTCAGATTGGTTAAGATCTAATCTGAAGAATAACTTTTCACTTGGCTGCTCAACCGTAGCAGCGCCGTAAGTACCCGGATCCATTCCCTTGCTTTTTAATATGCTTGCAAACTGATCTCCTAAAGCTTGAGTTGTAGCTGGGCCGGTACTTAAAGAAATATTACTTAAGGGTTGGTCTCTCCTTGTAACTTCACCATTTACAAAGAAGAATAATTTATCTTTTACAATTGGACCACCAAGTCTAAAGCCAACTGCATATTCTTTAAAGTCTGGATATTTTTGTTCATTTACTGTTGTATTAGGATTGTCAGTAATGAATGATCCATTTCCAACTAATGATTGATTTCTTCCATATCCAAAAACAGAACCTGTCCATTTGTTTGTACCGCTTTTGGTAATTGCATTAATACCGCCACCGGTAAAACTACCATATTTAACATCATAAGGTGCTACAACAACCTGGAATTCCTGAATAGCATCAAGACTGATTGGATTTGTTCCTGTCTGTCCGCCTGGTGCACCGGTAGCGCCTAAACCAAATAAATCATTGTACTGTGTGCCATCAATCTGAATATTATTATAACGGTTATTTCTGCTTGCAACAGAACTGCTATTTCCTGAAACTTGTGGTGATAATTTTGCAAGATCGCCAAAGTTTTTACCGATAGATGGAACGAGTTCAATATCTTTTGCAGTAACGTTTTGTCCTGCACCTGTTCTGCTGCTGGAAATAATTGTATTCTTTTCTCCAACAACTGTTATATCACTTAACTCTACTGCCTCTTCAACAAGTGTAAAATCTACTTTTAGGTTTTGTCCTAATTGAAGTGCAGGCACTTCCGTTTGCTGCGGTTTATAGCCAACAAATGAAATAGTTAAACTATAAGGACCGCCAGTTCTTAAACCATTTAAATTATATTTTCCATCAACACGTGAAGTTGTACCATATTGCGTTCCTGATGGCGTGTGGACAGCAATAATGTTTGCACCAGGTAAAGGTTCGCCTTTACCATCTACTACCATTCCATTCATAGCTGATGTTGTAACACCTTGAGCATAACTGTTGCTCTGAAATAAAAAGGTGGTAACAATTATCAGCAAGAAGAGAGATAGAAAAGAGTAACTTTTAATCATGATTTCTCCTTGAAATAATTAAGGGATAAGACATTTAAGAATAGTGTATTATTTAGAAAAATTTGCATAGCGAAAGTTTTACTAAAGATTCTTTAAATAGCATATGAAATATCAAGGTAATCAAATTTTAATGCAAGTAATGTTAGCTATTTTTTTAAAAAAATATTTAATTAATATTTGAAAAATACTTGCATTTTAAATTTTTTGGGTTTTTTGAGAATTATGAAAGTATTATTTATATAAGAATAATAAAACAAATTATTTTTAGGAAAAATTATTATGAATACGCTTAAAAGATATTTTACGGTAATAATTTTATTTTCACTTATTTCACTAACTAACTATGCTCAAAGCAAAAATTATACAATCTTAATATCATTTGATGCATTTAGATGGGATTATTCCGACAGAGGAATTACACCGAACTTTGATTTGATTAAACAGAATGGAGTTCATGCCATTTCATTAAAACCATGCTTCCCTTCTAAAACATTTCCAAATCATATCTCTATAATAACTGGATTGTATCCCGAAAATCATGGAATTATAGCAAATTCATTTACTAACCCGAATACTGGCGATAAATATAGTTTGTGGGATACTGCTTCGACTCACAATCCAAAATGGTATATAGGTGAAACCATTTGGGAAACTGCAAAAAGACAGGGTGTAATTACAGCAAGTTATTTTTGGCCTGGCGCAGAGTTAAACCTTGATTACAGGACTGCGAACTATGTTGAGAATTTTGATTATTCCAGACCTTACACTGAAAGAATTAACGGAGCAATTAATTGGTTAGAACTTCCTTACAAAAAAAGACCACACTTTATAACTTTATATTTTGATGCAACAGATACATCCGGACATAATTATGGACCAAACTCAAAGGAGGTTAATCAGTCGATCGCAATAGAAGACAGTATGCTTGGATTATTATTCTCGGGATTAAAAAAAATAAACTTACTCGATAGTACAAATATTATAGTCGTATCCGATCACGGAATGACCGAATTAAGCCCGCAAAAGGTTATTAATATTGATGAATTGTTATCTGGTTATAATTTTAAATCTTCAGATAAGGGACCGCTGATGTTTATTTATTCTGAAGAAAAAATGAAAAATAAAGTGTACACGAAGTTGAAAGAATCCGAAAATCATTTTAAGGTTTATTGGAAAAAAGATATTCCTGAATATCTTCACTTTAAAGACAATTCTTTAGTTGCTGATATTGTAATGATTGCAGATTTAGGTTACAGTATATTTGATAATAAGGACATGAAAAAATATTCTAAAAAATTTCCTGTCGGTAACCACGGCTATGATCCTTCGGAACTTGATATGCATGGAATTTTTTACGCGATCGGACCTGATTTTAAGAAAGGATATACTTGCGGTACTTTGAATAATATTGATATTTATCCTCTACTTGCAAAATTACTTCGTATCTTTCCGAATAATAATATCGATGGAAAACTTGAACGGATAGAATTTTTATTAAAGTAATTGTGAATTATCGTAGCGCAGACTTCAGTCTGCGTGAACATTTTTTTTAAGACAATCACAGACTGAAGTCTGTGCTACATATTTATTGACTATCCAAAGGAAAATTTTGAATCATCTCAATCTAAAGTGCACAAAAGGTAATTTAAAAAACGGACTTGAATATATTTTATATGAAGATAAAACTGTTCCTCTTGTTTCAATAAACTTGTGGTACAAGGTTGGCTCAGCTTTTGAGACAAAGGGCAAAACAGGCTTGGCGCATTTATTTGAGCATATGATGTTTCAAGGATCAGAAAACGTTCCAAAGGAAATGCACTTTAGATATATACAGGAAGCCGGCGGAACTTTGAATGGATCAACAAGTTCAGACAGAACAAATTATTACGAAAAACTTCCCGCAAATAATTTAGAGCTTGCTCTTTGGCTTGAATCTGATAGGATGGGATTTTTTCTTCCGGCTCTTACCCAGGAAAAATTAAATAATCAAAAAGATGTTGTTAAAAATGAGCGCTTGGAAAGATATGATAACCAGCCTTATGGATTAGCGTGGGAACTGCTCATTACAAATCTTTATCCGGTTAATCATCCTTATAGCTGGTCAACTATCGGATTCTTAAAAGATATTGAGAGCTATACTTTTGATGATGTGAAAAACTTTTTCCAAAAATATTATTCCCCGAATAATGCAACAATTGTTGTTGCCGGTGATTTTATAAAAGAAAATGCAATCAATTTGTTAGAAAAATATTTTGGAGCTATTCAGCCTTTTAATACAAATCATAAAATAAATTTCACTAAAACGGAGTTAAAAGAAAATATTTTACTTGAACAGAAAGATAATGTTCAGTTGGATAGAATTTATCTTGCCTGGCATTCTGATATTATTTATGGAAATGACGATGCTTCATTGGAAGTTGCTGCTGATATTTTATCAGGATCAAAAAACTCCCGCCTTCATAAAAAACTTGTCTTTGATGAACAAATAGCGCAGGATGTAACAGCTTTTCAGTATGCAGGAAAATTTGGCGGTCACTTTATGATTATTTCTACTGCGAGACCCGGAGTTAATTTAGAACAACTAAAAGAAATAATTCTGGATGAGATAAATGACTTGATAAAAGATGGAGTTACTTTAAGAGAACTTGAAAAATCTAAAAATGGTATTAAAGCAAATTTTATTTATTCGATGCAAAATCTTGATACTGTGGCTGATTATCTTAATCACTATAATTATTATCTGAACGAACCAAACTCATTTGAGTTTGATCTTGAACGCTACAATAATGTTGATAATGATTCTATAAAAAGAACTTTAAAGAATCATCTTACAAAACCATTTGTTGACTTACGGTTTACCCCTAAGGAAAATATTTTATGATTTTTAATAGAACAGAAAAACCAATTCCTAAAATGGAATTAGAATTTATACCTCCAAAGATTGAAGAAATAAAATTAATAAATGGATTGAAAATTTATTTCATCTTTAAAGATAAATTACCTTTGATTAGAATGAATCTTATGATTAATGCAGGCAGCAAATTCGATCCGGATGATAAAAAAGGGTTAGCATATTTAACATCGCTTGTAATAGATGAAGGCGCTGATGGATTAAATGCTTTAGAGTTAAGTGACGAGTTTGATATCCTTGGTACCAATTTTAACGTTTCAACAGATAATGATTTAATTAATTTAAGCTTGCAATGCCTTTCCGAAAATTTTGAACGATCGTTCGAATTATTTTCTAAAGTACTTCTAAGTCCGGCTTTTAACGAAGAGGATTTTTTACGGGAAAAGAAAAAATTAATTACTCAAATATTACAAAGTAAAGATGAGCCTGAGTATCTCGCTGATCAATTATTTGACAGGCTTGTTTTGGGAGATTCAAACCAATATGCCTTCCCTGTTATTGGATTTGAAAACTCAGTTCAGTCAATTACCAAAGCTGATGTTCAAGATCATTATCATAAATTCTTCTCACCATCAAATTCCATATTAGTGATCGTTGGTAATTATCTAAAAGATGAATTGTTAAGCACTTTTGAAAAATATACTAATCATTGGAAGTCATTAAATTTCAAAAATGTTTTATCTTTCAAAACAAATTCTACTAAAAGAAAAATATTTCTTTATCATAAAGAAGGATCTGTTCAAACAGAAATAAGAGTCGGACATATTTCTTCAAAAAGAAACAACCAGGATTATTTCCAAAAGCTTTTGCTAAATTCAATATTGGGTGGACAGTTTACAAGCAGGATAAATCTTAATCTTCGTGAAAGAAACGGTTATACTTATGGCGCTAATTCCAGATTCCAATATTTCAAAGATGCAGGATTTTTCCAGGTGGCAACATCTGTTGGAGCTGAAAATACTTCTGATGCTTTGCGAGAAATATTTTTTGAACTAGATAATATTAAAAAAGGAATTACCGATAAAGAATTAGAATTTGCAAAGTCTTCAATTACTAAAAAGTTTCCGATGAACTTTGAAACATATCGTCAGATTGTTTCAAGTGTATCAGGTAAAATATTGTTTGAGCTGCCCGATGATTATTTTGAAACTTACATACAAAAAATTAATTCCGTAAGTAAAAAAGAAGTTGAAGAAATAGCTTTAAAAAGTATTAATAACGATGAGCTAACTATCATTCTTGTTGGTGATAAAAATATCTTAATGCCTAAAATAACCGATTTGGGTTTCGATATTTCAGAAGTGAATATGAATGGAGATGTAATGAAATGATTATCTTATAGAGACATCTGAAAAATTGACTCATAAGGGTCATGCTGAATTTATTTCAGCATCTTTTATGAGATTCCGAAACAAGTTCGGAATGACAACGTAGTGTAAATCTAATTTTTCAGGGGTTTTTATCTTTTAATAATTATGTCGCCGGGATAAATAAATTTGTAACCAATTTTTCGATAAGAAGGAATTAACTGAACAATTGTTAAATACTCATCCACACTAACCAACAAAATTTTTTCGTCTTTTTTCTGAATCGTTAACATATAATCCTGGAACTTATTATCCACATTAACATTGTTAGAATTTAGTGAAGCTAATCTACTTTTACGTACGATTGTAATTTTTCTTTTGCTGAACTCGCTTTCAATAAATTTATATTTTGGGGATTCATAAAGATCAGAGCGATCATCAATAATAAAGAACACGGCATTCGAAAATGTTCCAACGATTTCTCTGATTGATCTTTTTAGTCTGTCTTCGGAATAGCTGCCATCCAGTTTATAATTTAATTCGGTGATATTATCATCTAGCAGCACAGCATACCTTTTACCTGATTTATCTAATGTGTTTAAAATTTTCTTTGAATGTTCCGATGGAGATAACACTAAATAAAAAAGTTCTGATGTGTTGAACAATTCATTAAGCTTAGCATCTTCATCAGATGGAAAATCTATTACTAAAAAAGATACTGCTCCAAATTCACGGATAGCTTTTTCATCATAATTAAATTCTGCGGCTAACTTTAAATGTTTTTCCGAGGAAAGTTTTAATAAAGTATTTTTTCCGGATATAATTTCCTGTGAGCTAACCTGAACGGCATCATCCCAAAACAAATTTTGCAATTCTAAGATTAACAGATGTATTGGAAGATTTTTTGGAACTCTTACGGAATAGGCTGCATAAAGTGAATCGTCTGAAACGTTTTTTATTTTTTTCTTCGCAATCCAATTTGATGATAATCCATAATTTTTAAGAGCCGCATTAAAAATATTATTTATCTCAATTCCACTTAGCGGTTCTCGATTCTTAGGTGGCTCCCCTTTATCATTAATTTTTTTTACAACGATATTTGCTATTAATAATATTAATACTACTCCGAAAAGAATGACAGCAATTTTTTTTATTAAGGAGTTATCGAACATTTAAATTAGTAGAATATTTATTTATTCTTAAATAATGGTTTTCTTTTTTCAAGAAATGCCGAGGTGCCTTCTTTAAAATCCTCGGTTCCGCAGCAAAGTGCAAAAAGACTTGCTTCAATATTCAATCCCTGCCTTGAAGAAACTTCATCAACTACATTTACAGCTTTTATTGCCAACCGAATCGCCTGTTGTCCTTTGCTGGCAATCTTAGCTGCCATTTCCCAGGTTTTGCTTAAAAGATCGGACTGCGGAAAAATTTTGTTAACCAAACCAATTGATAAAGCAGTATCCGCATCGATTATATCCCCAGTTAAAATCATTTCCATCGCGCGCCCTGAATTTATAAGTCTTGTTAATCTTTGTGTTCCACCATAACCTGGAATTATTCCCAAATTTACTTCCGGCTGACCAAACTTTGCATTCTCACTTGCAAATCTAATATGACAAGAGAGTGCTAACTCACAACCGCCACCGAGAGCAAAACCATTTACGGCAGCAATAACAGGCTTATCAAATTCCTCTATAAAAGAAAATACACTTTGTCCAAATTCCGAAAATGTTTTTCCTTCCATCATATTAAGTTTATTTAGCTCACTAATATCTGCACCTGCAACAAATGCTTTTTCACCACTACCGGTTATAATAACAACATAAACATCATCATCGGATTTTAATGTTTCAAAAGCCGACTTCAGTTCAATAAGAGTTTCGTGATTCAGTGCATTTAATTTATCCGGACGATTAAGAGTCAAGACAGCTATATGCTCTTTTATATCAAGCAATAAATTTTTGTAATTCATATTCAACTCACATATTAATGTATAAAGGAATTCTTACTTTCAAATCGATAGAAAGAAATTGGTTTCCAGGATTATAATTATAAGATGTTAAAAGCTCCATCATAAACATAGAAACTCCAGCACCAACACTAAATCCAAATTTAGAATTTTGTTCCAAATAATTATTTCTTCCCGTGCCTTTTTCAAACTCATGCAGTTTTTGATAGTAGGTGTACGAAGCAGAAGCCTGAACTAAAGGCATTAGAAGTACAATGTTTTCAAGGATTGGCGGAAAGTAATAGCGCACTCCTAAATTTACAGGCAGAGCATTTGTATGAAAATTAGAGTACTCCGTTTCCTGAAAAAAATTTTGTGAACCTGGATATTGCTCATATCCAATTGT
>JAVHOU010000023.1:0-19568 GCA_036170275.1 Ignavibacteriaceae bacterium | reverse complement strand
AAAATTAGTAATATAAAATTTTAACAAAAAATTATTTGTCAACAGGTAATCTTAAGTTATTTGATTTTATTCTTTCAACCGCAAATTTACCTCCATAGTTACCTGTTTGATAAACAAAATAACCGCCCAACAAAGAAAGCAAAAACAAAACAATAATAATTTGTCTACTCATCTTTTTCTTTATTACAAGATAAACTCTTAAAATCAGCAGTCCCGTAAAATACCACATAGTTATGTTTGCATAGGTTTGATGAATATTAAAAATATTCCGCGCTTCCTTTTGCCAATCCTTGATTGATGAAAATACCTGATTGCCTGTGAATACTGAAAGAAAAGCTCCTGCAGTTCCAATAATTAAAAATAAACCTGCTGCTTTTGAAAAAAAATCTTTCTTTGTAATTACTGCCAGAAATTCCATTAGCGGATAGAGTAATAAAAACGCTAAAGGAAAATGCACAACCTTATGATGTATGTCTGCTAAAAAATCCATTGATAAAAAGTTATCCTACTAATACTGAACCACCGTTAACATTTAGAATTTCACCATTGATGTGTCTTGAAAGATCTGATGCAAGAAATAAAACCGGACCAGCAATATCATCAGCCGTTGCAATACGCCCTAAAGGGATTTTTTCCAATTCCTCCACTAAAGAATTTTTATTTGATAGAGCTTTTTTAGTCATATCGGTTAATACCCATCCTGGTGCAACGCTGTTAACATTTATATTATAAGGTCCTAACTCACTTGCCAGTGATTTTGTGAAAGAAATCATTCCACCTTTTGAAGCGGCGTAATGTGAGTAATGCGGTTCGCCCCTTTGTCCTGCGGCTGAAGAAATATTAATTATTTTTCCAAATCTTTTTATTTTCATATATGGAATTACATAATGGCAAAACGAATATGTAGATGTTAAATTAATTTTAATTGTTTCTTCCCATTGTGCTAAACTAAGCCGACTTATTTTACCTTCTTTCCAAACACCTGCATTGTTAACTAAAATATCTATTCTGCCAAAATCTTTTACTACAGAATGAACTACATTTTTTATTTCATCATCGTTAATCACATCAACTTTATAAGATTTGCATTTAGAAATATTTTTATATCTTTTTTCAATCCTTGCTGCTAAAACCGGATTTGAGTTATATGTAAATGCAACAGAAGCGCCAGCCATACAAAAATATTTTACACATGCAGCACCAATACCTTTTGAACCCCCCGTTATTAAAACAACTTTAGAATTAAGACTTAACATTTCTAATACTCCACTTTATTAAGAAATAAACCTTTCGCGGGCACTGATTCAGCGGCTGCTTCGCGATTTTGCGATTTAAAAATATCATAAACAAATTGATCTGGATTTTTAGATTCTGATGCTTTAAGTAAAGTACCGATAATTGTTCTTACCATTCCGTGAAGAAATCTGTTTGCCTGAATATAAAAAACTATAATGTCTCCTCTTCTTTTCCAGTTCAAATCAAATATAGTACAATCTTTATTATCTATCATTAAATTTTTTTTGCTGAACGAAGTAAAATCTTTATCCCCGATAAAATGTTTACTTAATTCATTCAGTTTTTTTAAATCAATTTTTACGGGATAAAAATATGAATATTTTTTATAGAAAGGAGATTTTGTTTGGGTGATTAAATAAATATAGCTTCTTTTTTTTGCATCAAATCTGGCATGAAAACTTTCATCAGTTTCCTCCATTTTCCTGATTGATATATCAGATGGAAGGATTGAGTTTAAAGAATGTTTAAAGCGATAAATATTAATCTCATTTTCAGTCCTAAAATTTGCAACCTGCCCTAAAGCATGTACACCGGAATCTGTTCTTCCGGAACCAATCAGGTTAATATCAATTTTAAGGATAGTCTTAATTGCATCTGCTATACATTGTTGAACAGTAACAGAATTTTTTTGTATCTGCCAACCAGCATAGTTGGTTCCATCATACTGAATTAGAAGTTTATAGTTTTTCAAAAAGATTTCTACTGATTTAAATAATTTCAGAATGATTTTAAAATCAACTTTTCTATTTGATATACACGGTTTTAATATTTACAAATTCTTTTATTCCAAAAGGAGATAATTCCCTTCCATAACCGGATTCTTTAATCCCGCCAAAAGGTAATCTCGGATCAGATTTAACAAAATCATTTACAAAGCAACAGCCGGCATTAAGTTTTTCTCTGGCAATGGTTTTTCCTTTTTCCAAATTTTTTGTAAACACAGCAGCACCTAAACCGAAAATACTTTTGTTGGCTAAATCAATTGCATCATTTTCATCTTTTGCTTTGATAAGAGCTGCAACTGGTCCAAATAATTCTTCATCAAAAGCGGGCATTCCTGGTTCTACATATTTTAAAATAGTCGGTGGATAGTAAGCACCAGATAATTCTGGAATGTATCCGCCTAAAATAACTTCGGCACCTTGATTTACACTTTTTAAAACCTGATTATGAAGTTCATCCCTTAATTGCAAACTTGCCTGAGGTCCTAAATCATTTGTCTCAACCATTGGATCGCCCATTTTTTTTGATGACATAAAATCAATAAATAACTTTTCAAATTTATCGTAAACACTTTCAACAACTATAAATCTTTTGGCGGCGATACAACTTTGTCCGGCATTTAATAATCTTGAATTAACACAAGACTTTGCGGCTTGCTCCAAATCAGCATCTTCTAAAATGATATAAGGATCACTCCCGCCAAGTTCTAAAACAGTTTTCTTAATTAAACTTCCCGCAAGTGATGCAACAGATTTTCCGGCAGGAACACTTCCAGTTAAAGTAACTGCTTGAACAAATTTATTTGAAATTACTTCTTTAACATTTTTTGATGTTACTAAAATTGTCCTAAAAATATTTTCAGGAAATCCAGCTTTTCTAAAAACATCTTCAATCGCTAAAGCACATCCGGAAACATTGGATGCATGTTTTAATAATCCAGCATTACCCGCCATCAAATTTGGAGAAGCAAATCGAAACACCTGCCAGAAAGGAAAATTCCATGGCATAACTGCTAATACAATTCCAATCGGACGATATGCAATAAAACTATTTGAAGCTTCCGTTTTGATAATCTCATCGGATAAAAATTTTTCAGCGTTCTCAGCATAATATTCGCAAACCCAGGCACACTTTTCAACTTCAGCACGCGATTGCGAAATTGGTTTTCCCATTTCTATTGTCATCAACTCAGAATATTCATTAATATTTTCTCGTAAAACTTTAGCAGCTTTAAATATCAAGCTTGATCGAACTGAAAATGAAGTTTCTTTCCATTCAAGATAAGCAGAATTGACTTGAGAGATAATTAAATTAATCTCATCAGCAGTCATTTCTCTATAAGATTTTACAAGTTTATTATTGGCGGGATTTATGGAAGTTAACATTTTATATTCCTTTAACTTTCCTAAAATATTATTGAGCAGTGCGTTTAATTACTACCAATGTTTTATCATCCTGATATACACCACCCTTAGAGAATTTTATTACATCATCCAGAATGGCATAAACAATTTCTTTAGGAGTTTTATCTTTAGCTTTTTTGATAAGATTTATAAGTCGCTGCTCACCATAAAAAACTTCTTTATTATTTGATGATTCAACAACTCCATCAGAATAGATAACTAAAATATCATTCAAGTGAATATTAATGCTTTCGATAAAATAACTAGCATCGGGTGAGGGACCAAGAACGGGACCTGTTGGATTAAGCATTTCAGTTTTATTTTTTGATGCCTTGTAAAAGATCGGTGGATTATGCCCCGCATTAGCATATAAAAATAACCCATTGCGATCTGTGGAAAGTTCACCATAAAACATTGAAGAAAATTTATCGTCTTCAAAAATTTTATTAACAAGCTGATTCATTCTTTTCATTAACGGAGAAATTTTTATCTCAAAGTTACTTGCCATACGCAGTGCGCCGGATATATACATTGCTTCAGCTGCTGCAGCAACTCCTTTACTTGCGGCATCGCCAAGAGCCACGCCAATCCGGTCTTTATCATCACCAATCTCTAAGTAATCAAAAAAATCACCGCCAACAATTTCTGCAGGAACTGTAATCCCATAAATATCAAAGTGATGAAATTTATATTCGTGCTCGGGTAAAATACTTTTTTGAAGTTCTCTTGCTTTGTCAATATCAGCTTTTAAATGACTTGCACTGACAGATAAACGTCTTTGTTTTATTTGCGACGTAAGTGCTGTGGCAATAATGTTTAATTTCAGCCGCAGCTCTTCATCAATGTGGCTGCTATTAAGTGCCAGCACATATTCATAAAAAGGTTTATCTTTTATTTTAATTTTATATCCAACACCGGAAGCGGAGTATTTAAAGATTCCTTTTTTTCTCAACTCTTCGTTGGTCTCGTGATCTAAAATAGTTCGCGCTATAGCTAATTTTTCAAATACCGGGTAATCGATTAACTTGATAATAAAATCTTGAGCAATCTTATCAATCTTACCTGTTTGATATAATAATCTATAACCGGCAGCCTCTGGTTTTAATTTCCAAACTCTCCCGCCCGTAATATCCATAGTTTTATCGCCAACGATTTCGTTAAGAACAGTTATCAACATTTCTTCTTCAGTAGCAAACTTTTGTGAAGCAATCGTTTCAACTGTCTTATGTAATTTTCTTTGGTCCAAAATTTTCCTTTAAATTTTATTTTGTATAAAAATCTATCATTTCACTAATCGCTCTTTTACAAACCGGACAAAAATTATCCACAGAAATAGATTTCATTGAACAATCCTGCATCGGTCTGTAAACACCTTTGGGAACATATCCGCCGCCTTCATACACGCCAACTTTATCTTTATAAATTCCAGTTGCCGGCGTTGGAATAGGAATACTATCTTCAATCATACTTTTCCACTTGGAATCAAAATCAACAAGTGTTGTAACATTGGGTTCTAATGGTTCAACATCAAGCGGATAAAATTCTTCATAGGCAACATCCGATGTGTAATATTCATCAGCAAGTCCGGCAAATCCGTGTCCAAACTCGTGAGTGAAAACATAATCACTAAAATCATTATCGCTGCTGCAAACTGAATAATGATTATAAATTGCACCACCTCCGTATTTCTTTGTGTTTACCAAAACAAATATCTGATCGTATGGAGCGTTAGATGCAAGGTTACGCAAATTTTTATCATCTATCACCATCAAATATCTTTCAAGATCAAAAGTATAGAATGTAGAATTGGCTATAGTACTTTTCCAAATGTTTTCTGCAGGAACATCTGTCCCTGATTCTTTTGAAGGAGCTTCGACCGCCCAAATGTTAAATCTGTCTTTATTTTGTTTGTAAGGTGATGTGCTTAGTAAAAAATCTGAGAACTTATTACAATCCTCTTTAAACTTTTGCATTTCATCTTTTGTGTAACCATCAGGAACAATTACAATATCAACCTTAATCGAAGGATCGCCGCTGTAATGAACTTTGAAGTTTTCGAACTGTGCAGTGCGCTCTTTCTTTATAAAATAATTTTTGGGATCGACTGTGTATTCAAATTTTTTATGTAATATATTTTTTTTATCTCGAGAATAAAACTCAATGACAACAGATTTTTTTGGAAACGGAAAAGTGACAGACTCACTAAAACTTTTTATGGTCTTTTTAGATTCCTCTGTAGTTTGCCACTCACTAAATAAAGTCGAATAAGTTCGGGAATAAATTTCACTTCCTGATTCAGTATCCTTAACAACAAATTTATACTTGCCGTAATTAAATTTATCAATCAAGTTCACTTTTGAACCGCCCCAGTATGGTTCTTCAATCAATTCATCGAATGAATAAGAATCTTCTATTGAATTGCCTGTATGATAGTAATCCAATCTTAAAGTTTTAGCCTCAAAGTATTGATCAAAATTTATTTGAGGAAAGATATTGATGGAGATTAGGAGTGCTGCAAGAAATATTTTTTTCATAAAATTTTCTATAAAACTATTAACTTAAGATTTTGTCAGTCTGTCCACCGCGGTGGACTGTCGAAGACTGACAATTGATTGTTTGTCACACTTCGACGGGCTCAGTGTGACATAAAAATTAAATTGAAGAATTATAATAATACAACGTCAAAAAACTTTTCTTGAACCCGGTTTAACTAACTCTAATTTGCCTTCTTTACAGATTGTGCAATCAATTGCTTCATAAGATACTACATCAAGTTTAAGTGTACTGAAAAGCGGATATCCAAAATCAACTTTGCCGTTACTTCGATCAACAATACTTGTAACTCCAACTACTTCAGCCTCAAACTTCTTTACAATTTTAATCACTTCTTTTACGGAGCCGCCTGTTGTGATAACATCTTCACACACTAAAACTTTTTCGCCTTTAGCCAAAGAAAAACCACGACGCAAAGTCATTTCTTTATTTTCTCTTTCTGTAAAGATGGATCGCTTATTAAGCTGCCTTGCAACTTCGTAACCAACAATCATTCCGCCCATTGCTGGAGCTATTACAGTATCAATCGCAAATTTTTTGAATTGTTCCGCAATAATAGAACAAATTTCAGCGGTGTAATTTGGATACTGTAAAACTTTTGCGCATTGAAAATATTGATTGCTGTGTCTGCCTGAAGTTAATAGGAAGTGTCCTTCCAGCAAAGCTCCGGTACTTTTGAATATTTTTAAAACTTCACTCTCTCTCAAGTTCATCAAGGTAATCCTCCAACAAATTTACCGCTTTTATATCATTTAATTCTTTGGCAGCTTTTAATCCTTGCCGATAATAATATCTGGCATCCTCAATTTCATTAAGGTTTTCTTTAAGATTGCCGTAAGTAATGTATGCTTGAACATACTTAGGATTTTTCTTTATTAAATCTTTCAGATACACTTCAGCTTCTTCATCTTCATTATTTTTCAAATACTCTTTTACGATGCTGAATATAATTTCTGCATCCAAAGGATTTTCATCATATTTATCAAAGAGCTCATCGAGCCGGGTTTTCATTTTAATCTATCCTCAATTTTTTGTGCTAATAGAAAATCTTTTTCTGTTATTCCGCCCGCACTGTGTGTTGAAATTGTAACTTTAACTTTATTCCATCCAAACATTAAAATATCCGGATGATGATCCATTTTTTCAGATTCCATTCCAACAGCATTTACAAAAGATAAAGCTTCAATAAAATCTTTAAACTGATATTGTTTTTGAATTGCATCATTCTCAAAACTCCAACCGGTAAGTTTTGAAAGATTAGAATTGATTTGGTCCTGATTTAACCTACTCATTTTATACTACGTTTTAATTTGAATACACTGTAAAAATACACAAAAAAAAGCCCATCCTAAAGAATGGGCTTATGAATGGTTAAATAAAATGATGAGTTAACTTAAGAGTATCCTCTTCTTAAAACTTACACAAACTCCGGCTTGCAGTTTGTAAATCTACGCACTGAGTGAAAGGTTTGAATAATTTAATTTCTTCTTCCGATTTCTACAAATCCTTTACCATTATAATAACCGCATATTGCTACAACATTATTTTTTATAGCAACTCTATAGTTTTCCTTACTAGTATAAATACTTATAACTTGCCAACTAATTCCATTAAAATGGAATATCGTACCTAATGATCCCACAGCAAAAATATTATTAATATCATTTCCTCTAATAGAGTTAGTTGTTATTGCCGGTAAAGTTATTTGTTCCCAAGTGCCGAACTTATTTACAAAAACACCTTCACCACACGCATACAGAAAGTTATTACTGTTAGTCCAGCAACTATATAATATTCTGTCTTTATTCCAGCTCACAGAATAAACCTTTCCATCAACTATTTTTAATATCTTTTTATCTTGAGGTGGATTGAATATTGAAGAGACCGGGCAGAAAACAGTGCTTGTTCCATTTTCAAAAACTCCCCAAGCATCATTTATATTTGTTGTTGTTCCGCTCTCAATCTTAGTCCAACTGCCGTTTTGATAATGGGCTATGTTGCCATTGTTCCCAACAGCATATAAATCGTTGCTGCTACTGCCCCAGATTTTGTTGATCCAACTTTGAAATACTGCATCGGGCAACTCGATTGATTTATATGTGATTCCATTCCAATGAATAATTTGATCTAAACCAATCCAAACATCATTAGCATTAAATGCAAAAATAGATTTCATTGGTGCGAGAAATGACTGTCCTTGGCTATTTTTAAAGTACACTCTTTCTGGTTTCCATTGTGTGCCATTCCATTTTATTAAGTTGTACAAACTCGGATCAGGATTACCAAGCGAGTCATTCATATAAATCTCACCAACTGCCCAAATATTGTTTTCATTTATAATTGCGACATCATAAAGTACGCTGCTACTGTGCTGCCCAAAAGTAAAAGTTTGCCAGGTAAAGTTGTGGCTTGTGGTGTCCATTGTGGTAACGGTTAGTTTGTTACTGGAGATGCTGCCTGTCCCTCCGGGAGATACTGGATACTCGATGCTTGATACTTGGAAAGAATAATCTTGGTTAGGCAAAAGGGAATCAATATAGAGTAGTGAGTCTTGAGTATTTAGCACAAAGCTATGAGCCAATGAATTGTTTTTTAATAAATTTATTGTAACTGGCAGTTGCAGATTTGTGGTTGTTAATTGTATCCACGCTTCTGTACAGGAAACGTCTTCAAGTTTAAGGGTAAGTGTTTGGTCGCTTGGCGGTTCGGTTGTGTTACAAGTGTTAAACAGAACTACTGCTGTGATTATTAAAAATATTTTATATAAGTGTTTCAAAATATATTCCATTCCATTTTTCTGTCAAGAAATGGTTCTTGACAGCCGAGAAAAAATACACAAAAAAAAGCCCATCCTATAGAATGGGCTTATGAATGGTTGAATAAAATGATGAGCTAATTGCTACTCAAATCCGATTTTTCTGGTTCTTCATTCACTTTGGGTGGTTCAAAAGATTCATCAATAAAAACTAAGTCTTCTGTTCCTTGAACATGTTTAGCTAGAATTGTTGTGCCTTCTTTAAATGAACCACGCAATAATTCTTCAGCAAGCGGATCTTCAATATATTTTTGTATTGCCCTACGCAAAGGACGTGCGCCGAATTTTTCATCAAATCCTTTTTCAACTAAAAATTCTTTTGCAGATTCATCTAAAATAAAACTGAGTTTATTTTCTTTAATGTTCGATAAAAGATCTTTTATCTCTATTTCAATTATCTTGTATATGTCTTCTCTATCAAGATTTCTAAATACAATTGCTTCATCAATCCTGTTTAAAAATTCAGGATTGAAAAGTCTCTTCATTGCATCTTCCACCGTATTTTTAAGGCTTGCATAATGATCTGCTTTTTCATCAGCACCAAACCCGAACGAGCTAATGTTTTTTAAATCTCTCGTTCCAACGTTGGAAGTCATAATTATTATTGTATTCTTAAAATCAACTTTTCTGCCGAGGCTGTCAGTAAGCACACCATCATCAAGAACTTGAAGCAGCACGCTAAAAATATCCGGATGAGCTTTTTCAATTTCATCAAATAAAACAACGGAATAAGGTTTACGTCTAACTTTCTCTGTTAACTGTCCGCCTTCTTCATAACCAACATATCCGGGAGGCGCTCCAACTAATCTAGAAACAGAAAACTTTTCCATATATTCACTCATATCGATTCTTACAAGTGCATCTTCATTATCAAATAAATATCTTGCAAGCACTTTGCACAGCTCTGTTTTACCAACACCTGTTGGTCCAAGAAAAATAAAACTGCCTATTGGACGATTAGGATTTTTTAATCCTGCTCGTGTTCTGCGGATAGCTTTTGTAAGTTTCATCACTGCTTCATCCTGCCCAACAATAGATTGCTTCAATGCATCTTCCATCTTCAAAAGTTTTTCTGATTCAGTTTGTGCAATTCGGTTAACAGGAATTCCTGTCATCATAGCGACAACAGTTGCAATATCTTCTTCAGTTACATCATGAACGATGTCTTTTGTTTTCTGATCCCATTCTCTTTTTGCAGTATCAAGATCAGAAAGAAGATTTCTTTCTTTATCACGCAAACGTGCAGCTTCTTCATAATCCTGCATTTTTACAACTCGTGCTTTATCCTTTTTAACACCTTCAATCTCTTCTTCAAGATCAAGAACATCCTGCGGTACTTCAAAATTTCCCATATGCACTCTTGAGCCAGCTTCATCAATCACATCAATCGCTTTATCCGGAAGATGACGATCGGTTATATAACGATTGCTTAGCTTAACTGCGGTTTCAATTGCTTCTTTGGAGTATCGGACATGATGATGTTCTTCATATTTGAATTTAATGTTCTCAAGAATCTGAAGCGTCTCATCATAAGTTGGCGGATCAACCATTACTTTTTGAAAACGGCGATCAAGTGCACCATCAGTTTCGATAAACTTTCTGTACTCATCCAATGTGGTTGCGCCAATACACTGAATATCGCCGCGTGCAAGTGCCGGCTTAAACATATTTGATGCATCAAGCGAACCGGAAGCACCGCCTGCGCCAACAATTGTATGAAGTTCATCTATAAAAAGGATTACATCTTCAGCTTTTTCAAGTTCATTCATCAAAGCTTTCATTCGCTCTTCAAACTGTCCGCGGTATTTTGTGCCGGCAACTAGTCCTGCAAGATCTAAAGTAACAACTCTTTTATCCTGCAATGTTCTTGGAACTTTTTTCTGTATGATGCGAAGTGCCAATCCTTCTGCAATTGCTGTTTTACCAACGCCAGGTTCACCAATTAAAACAGGATTATTCTTTTTTCTTCTGCTTAAGATTTGCGCCACGCGCTCAATTTCTTTTTCTCTTCCAACAACAGGATCGAGTTTGTCTTCCATTCCAAGCTTGGTAAGATCTCTTCCAAAATTATCCAGCACCGGTGTTTTAGTTTTGTCAGATTTTTTATCTGTAAATGGAATTTTTTGTCCGGCATCTTTTGGATTTTTTGTACTTAACATTGAGTTTAATTCTGAGCGAGCAGAATCATAAGTTATATTAAATTGATGCAAGATTTGTGTAGCGATGTTATCTTCATCTCTCAAAAGTGAAAGGAGAAGATGTTCGGTGCCAATTACGTCAGCCTTATAAATTTTAGATTCAATCTGAGTAATCTTTAAAACTTTTTCAGCTTGTTTTGTTAAGGGAATATTTCCAATTGTAAGAGTACCGCCTGAAGTCCTAACTGTATCTTCAATTGCCTTTTTTAATTTCATTAAATCACAATCAAGATTGCGAAGTATTCTTACAGCAACACCCTTACCTTCACGAATAATTCCGAGTAAAAGATGTTCCGTTCCAATATAATCATGACCAAGGCGCAAAGCCTCTTCCCTGCTGAGTCTTATTACATCCTGCAATCTATCCGAAAAATTTCCATCCATATAATTTTATCCTTAATGTTTTACGTATAAATGAAACAATTCTTTGTACAGATTCGTTTCACAATTGAAATATAAATTAACCAACTTCTGCAATCAAGCCAAGTGGAATTACGAAATCTATTGTAAGCCTGACAGAAACTGATAATAATCATACCAAAGTTCAAAAGAAGTGCCACTAAAGTTAGTGGAAAATCTTCTAATAATTTAGGTAAAAATTAAAATCAGGAATAATTAATTCTGTTTAACACGTCATAATATCTGATTATCTACCATAAAGTCTGGCCGAGCATGACAAATATTCCTGTTTCTTTTTCTGATAAGCAGGAAATTCAAATTTAATTTAAGTATTTTGGAATAGTTAAAATAATTAAATCAGAAAATTTTTCGGAGAAAAAATGGAAGCATTAACAGGACTATCAATCGTAATTATTATTGCGGTTGTATTATTCTTAATTCTATTTCTTTATTTCGTTCCGCTTGGATTATTTATTACAGCTTACTTTTCAGGAGTAAAGGTAAAAATAGTAAGAGATCTTATTGGAATGAGATTAAGAAAAGTACCGCCAGTTTTGGTTGTTAGAAATATGATTACAGCAACTAAAGCAGGATTAACAATTGACCAGGGAAAACTTGAAGCACATTATCTTGCCGGTGGAAATATTACGAAAGTAATAAACGCACTCATCTCTGCAGATAAAGCAAATCTTGGATTAACTTTTGAACGCGCTACTGCAATTGATCTGGCTGGACGAGATGTTTTGGAGGCAGTTAAAATGTCAGTCGTTCCCAAAGTAATTGAAACACCAATGGTTTCGGCTGTTGCAAAAGATGGTATTCAGTTGAAAGCAATGGCGCGGGTAACTGTTCGTGCAAATATTGAAAGATTGGTTGGTGGTGCCGGCGAAGCAACAATTCTAGCTAGAGTTGGTGAAGGAATCGTTTCAACAATTGGATCAAGCGCATCCCACAAAGATGTTCTCGAAAATCCTGACAAAATTTCTAAATCAGTTTTAGCAAAAGGATTAGACAGCGGAACAGCATTTGAAATTTTATCAATCGATATTGCTGATGTTGATATTGGACAAAACATTGGCGCTATTCTTCAGGCTGATCAGGCAGAAGCTGATCTTAAAGTTGCACGCGCAAAAGCTGAAGAGCGACGTGCGGCTGCAGTTGCTACTGAACAGGAAAATATTGCTGAAGTTGCAAAGCAGCGTGCAAAAGTTGTCGAAGCTGAATCAGAAGTTCCAAGAGCAATTGCTGATGCATTTAGAAATGGTAAGCTTGGCGTTATGGATTATTATAATCTTCGAAATATTCAAGCTGATACTGAAATGCGAACATCAATAGCACAACCTGAAGAGAAGAAGAAAACAGATGGATGACCTTTTTAAAATTCTTATTTGGGGAATAATAATTTTCGCTTTCTTAAGACCTCTTTTTAAAAAGAAACAGCAGGATAAAAATATTCCTACAACTAAATCCAGGACTGATAATCCGGGTTATGGTAATTTATCTGTTAAAGAACCCGAGCCTGCTGTTCTTTCTCAAAAAAATGATGACTATGATATTCTGCGCGAACTTCAAAATATGCTTAAAGGTGATTTGAAGATTCCCGAACAACCAAAGCCTCAGCAGGTTGATCCTTACGATATATACGAATCTCATAAAATAAAAGATAAAGATCTTAATCTGACTAATGATCCACGAATGAATCGCGGTGTAGAAGATCAAAATCCTATTGGTTCCAGGAAAACTTATGATGAAACAATAATTGACAGAAAATCTATTTCAGATAAACAAAAAAGAGTTGTTGATCCCAAAATTGAAGCAAGCGCAAAAGAGTTTGAAAGAGTTTTAGCTGGTCCTCGTAAACGAAGAGCAGCTATTACCGATTTCAATCGTAAATTAAAAAATCCCTCAACAGTCAGAGAGTATATTCTTTTTTCAGAAATTTTAGGAAAGCCAAAAGCTCTGCGTAGATGAATCAAAAAAAATATAAGTTAAAAAGAATTCCCCAAACGGGCTTTGTTCAGGAAATAGACGAAGCCCGTTTTATAATTAATTACAGAGAAGAACTAAACGCATCACAGTTTGAAGCCGCCTCCGCAGTTAATGGATGTTATTTAATTATTGCAGGCGCAGGCACCGGTAAAACACGCACGTTAGTTTATCGTGTTGCAAGATTGATTGAACTTGGCTACGATCCTAATTCGATTCTACTTTTAACCTTTACTCGCAAAGCCGCAAATGAAATGATGAAACGTGCATCAATGCTGCTTGATGACCGCTGTTCTAAAATACGCGGCGGAACTTTTCACTCCTTTGCGAATATTACTTTAAGAAAATATGCAAAAGCTCTTGGATTAGATTCCTCATTCACAATTCTTGATCAGAGTGATACTACAGATGTTATAAATCTTATCCGCTCGCAGGATAAGTTTATCACAAAAGAAAAAAGATTTCCTAACAAACAAACACTTAATAAAGTTTTTAGTTTAAGTGTTAATACAGGGAAGAAAGTTGAAGAGATAATTGAAAATGATTATCCGCATTTTATTCCTTTACTTGATAGGATTTTAGATATTCAAAAAATATTTACTGATTACAAACGTCGGAATAATCTTTTAGACTACGATGATCTTTTAGTTTACCTGCGTGAATTTCTTTTAAATGGTGGTGCCGCAGTTAAATCGCTGCTTTCAGAAATTAAATTTGTTATGGTCGATGAATATCAGGATACAAATCATTTGCAAGCAGAAATTGTAAAAGGTTTAGCACAGTACAACAAAAATGTTATGGTAGTTGGCGATGATTCACAGGCGATATATTCTTTCCGCGGTGCGGATTTTAAAAACATAATGGAATTTCCGAAGCTGTTTGAAAATGTTAAACTCATAAAGCTTGAAGAAAATTATCGTAGTGTTCAAACAATACTTGATTTTGCAAATCGCATAAGTGAATCAGCAGTTGAAAAGTATAAAAAAAATCTTTATACCAGAAAAGGAAGCGGAGAACTTCCAAGCATTGTAGCGGCAACAACAGAAAATCTGCAATCAAAATTTATCGTAGAAAAAATTCTTGATCTCAGAGAAGAAGGAATTCCATTAAAAGATATTGCTGTGTTGTTCCGTTCATCTTTCTTTTCTTTCGATCTGGAACTTGAACTTGCAAAAGCTAACATTCCATTTCAAAAGTTTGGCGGAATGAAGTTTGTTGAAACTGCTCATGTAAAAGATGTAATGTCTTTTTTGAGAATCGCAGTTAATCCAAAAGATGTTGTAAGCTGGTACAGAGTTTTGTTGATGCACGAAGGAGTCGGACCGAAAACTGCTCAAAGGATTCTGGATGAACTTGCAACTGCGCATATAACAATCAAGGCTGAGCCTGATCAACAGCCCGGATTTAAGTATGAAAAGCTGGGTTATTTATTTTATCTACTATATGAACTTCAGAAGAAAAAACTTTTACCATCAGAAATGCTGCAAAAGGTTTTAAAATATTATCATCCGCTCTTCAAGTTAAATTATGATGATTACAACAAACGACAAAAAGATCTTGACATCTTTCAAAACATAGTTGAAAATTATACGTCTATAGACACATTGCTTTCTGATATGGCTATTGAACCAATCATTGAAAGCGTTGTTGATATTGATGCGACGGATAAAGAAGAAGAATATGTAACACTTTCTACAATTCATTCTGCAAAAGGATTGGAGTGGAACTCCGTTTTTATAATACATGCAGTTGAAGGATATTTTCCCTCAAACCGAAGTGCGGAAAGTTTAGAGTTGTTAGAAGAAGAAAGAAGATTAATGTACGTTGCTACAACACGCGCAAAACGAAATTTATTTATAACCTATCCAATGAATCTTTACGATCGCGAAGCAGGAATTACATTATCAAAACCATCGCGTTTCATTTCAGAAATTACTCCCGATTTAGCTGAAGGCTGGCTGTTGGAAGAGGATTTTTAACTCTCGCTCGTCATTGCGAGCGAATCTTCGAGCGAAGCAATCTATACAGCTATTAATCAGATCACTTCTCCTGATAAATCGAGATCGTGAAAATATTTTTAAAGAATCATCTCATTCTTAATACGTTCTTCAGTTTCCTTTTTCTGCTGCATTCTTTCCTGATGCCAACTATAATCACCAAGCCATTTATCAACTTCGTATTTTATCCAGAAGCAATAAATATAAAATGAACCAAGTGGAAGAAGTATTATCGCCTCAAAGAAAAGAGCATCACGAAATAAAATGTATGCGAAAAGAAGAGGCAAAATAATCATTGCAAAAAATGTTATTATCCAACCATATTTCTTTTCTTTAATCAAAACTTTAAAAATGTATGGAGTAAATAAAACTGCAGCAACAGCAATTATAACTAATGGGATTTTTATTAAGAAAGTAGGATCAGTTGGATTTATATAAACCAAGAGATAAATCAATGGAAATCTTAAAATTAACAATAAAATAAAAGTTGAATTTGAAATTTGTCTCTGGTAATACAAAATATCTCTGAATCTTTGTACTGATTCAACATCTTTAATTAGATTTGAAATTTTGCGCATTTTATTTCCCAAAATCAGTCAAATAATTCATTTTTTGTTCTTTCATTTTTCAACTTTTTTTGCTCTAAACGATTTTGATCCCAATAATACTCACTAATCCATTTCTCTGCAGCAGATTTAAGCAGTAAACAGTAAATATAATATGACAATAATGGTAAAACTGCACCAAAGATTTTATAAAATAAGAATTGTTGAAAGATGAGATATGCAAATACAAAAGGGATTATAACCATAACGAAAAGTAGAATTATCCAATTTTTCTTTTTCTCCATATACAAAACGTAAAGTGCGTAAGCTATAAATACAATGCTTGAAGAAACCAAAATTATTAGCACTGTACTGAGATATGAATCAAATAGTCCATTATTACTTTCGACAGAACGCATTGTGACATAACTTATGACATAACCGAGAAAAAGTATGGATATTACAAACGGAGTTAATATCTTAAAATAAATAGAAAGCACTGACTGAAATCTTTGAACACTAATAATGTCTTTAATCAGTTTTTTATTTTCCATCATTTATTCTTTATTCTATAATTTTAAAAGTCCCTTCCCTTTTGGGGAAGGGATTTAGGGATGAGGCTTTTACTTAATCAACATCATTTTTCTGCTTAATCTATTTTCATTTGTATAAATCGAATAAACATAAACTCCGCTTGGTAAATTATAAGCATCTCCGCCAGAGGCGGATCCGCCTGTGGCGGAAAAATCTATTTTATAATTGCCCGGAAATTGGTGTCCAAAGTTTCGTTCAATAACTTTTTCACCAAGAATGTTTACAACACTAAATCTAATTTCAGATCCTCTAAGAATTTTATATTCTATCTTTGTAGTTGGATTAAATGGGTTGGGATAGTTTTGATATAACACAAAATCATTTGCATAAGATTCGTTTTCAACAGTGCCAAGACTTGCATATTCTTTTCGACCAAATAATTGTATGTGCCCATACGAGCTGTCTTCCCAAACGGTATAAATAACTGAACCACTGTAAGGCGCATAACCTAGAGGACCAATTGCCACATTAGGTAAATTATATGAACACTCAACCAATGTATCATGCTGCAGCCAGGCATCATCATTAAGATTTAATAAGATTTTAACTTTACCATTTTGCTCAACTAAATAAGTGTGGGGAAAATAAAAATCAGAAATAGATGACTTAGCGCTTGAGATTTTGGTTACTTGTGGTGGCATATAGCTTCTGAAATTAGAAATATTCCCATCATAAGTGATAGGTAGTTCAAGAGGTTTTTGGGGAGTTTCCCAATCTTCCAAATAAAATAATCTCCGATTCCCATTTAAGGAATCTTGATATACTGGAACGTTCATTAGTGGGTAATCTAAAACTTCGATTGTCAAGCCACTGCAATTGCAACTATCAACAACTGATTTAATATCTTCCCATCCATCACTGGCTTTGTATCTTCTAACTATTCGCTTGTCATTATTTAGATCTTTCTCAATAGCAAAAATATATATTCCACTTCTTGGCAAACCCCAGAAATCATGATAATATATTCCTTCAAATTCAGTGTACGAATGAAGACTATCTCCTTTAAACATCACCTGCTCTGTCAAATTATTATTCTTCATTGATAACAAGACAATATCACTATCTCTCTTAAAAAGTATTAGTGTTGAATCGAACGGGCTGCCATCTGGAAAATACTTTACAAATTTCGGAGAAACTTCATTTTCAGAACTATTAGTTAAGTTTCTTAGTTCACCAAACGAGTAATTGCTATCCGGCACAAACATAATGTCCCAATTTCCATTTCGATTACTCTGAAAAATCAATCCATAGTAAGATTTAAAAGACGGATTAATGTTTAATGCTAAATCGTTTGTGATTGCAAGTGGATTACCAAAAGTTTGCGTTAACTGATTATGTTTAAGAATATAAATATTTGAATACCCATTCTTGTGAAATTCAAAAAATATTTTCAATGAATCATTCGTGTAAAATTCAGGTGCAATAAATGGATTTCTTGCATCAAAATCCCCGCTGGTAATTGGCTGGACGAAATTAGTTTGAGGTAAAATTAAAGATTGCAAAAACAACAAAGAAAAAAATATTGTCTTTTTCATAACTGACCTCTATATGTCTACAGAACAATAAATAAAAATTATTGAGTTATAACCTATAATGACATTTTACAATGACTCAGATTATAACACTGAATTACTTTATCAGTAACATTTTACGGCTTAATCTGTTCTCATCAGTAATTATTGAATACAGATAAACCCCGCTTGGTAAATTATAAGCATCTCCGCCAGAGGCGGAAAAATCTATTTTATAATTGCCAGGAAATTGATATCCAAAGTTTCGTTCAAAAACTTTTTCACCAAGAATGTTTACAACACTAAATCTAATTTCTGATCCTTTAAGAATTTTATATTCAATCTTTGTAGTTGGATTAAATGGATTTGGATAATTTTGATATAATACAAAATCATTTGCAAAAGATTCGTTTTCAACAGCGCCATAGCCAAGATGACGTGGTGTTCCGAATAGTTGAATGTGTCCATCAATACTATCTTCCCAGATGGTATAAACCACCATTCCAATCTTATCCAATCCAACTGGTCCTACTGCTAAGTTTGGTTTTGATAATGCAACCTGGACAAGACTATCTGTATTCCAAATCCCAAATTCAGATAAATCAATTCTAACTTTAGTTATTCTATTATTCTCAACTAAGAAAGTGTAGGGCATATAAAAATCAAAGTCAAAAAGTTGTTTGTTAAATTTTTTGCCAACTATTAAAAGTGAGTACATATCAAAAGACGAGATATTCCCTTCGTGTTCAATATTCACCAATTGAGGTGAAGTAATAGAAACTGGATCTTCAATTATAAATAGCCTTTTTTCAGCCTGAACTGTGTCCTGATAAAACAATCCCCAAGTAATATATCCGGAAACTTGTAAAGATATTTCAGAACAATCACAACTATCTTTTACAATTATTTGTGGCTGCCAGCTACCATTAAATGGTTTAAATCTTCTGACAATTCTTTTTTGAAAAAGATTGGATTCTTCAACTGCAAAAACATAATGCCCGCCATATATGCCCCAGTCATCTGTTTCAAGACCAACAAACTCGGTGTAATGGTGATCCAAATTATCTTGAAAAATTATTTCCTCATTTATCTGATTTTGGTTATATGTTAAAAAGATTATATCATTTTGCCTTTTAAGTAGAATGTTTACTGAATCACGAAACATATTAGTTGATTCAAAAAACTTTGGTGAAAATTCATCATTCAGCGATGAAGCAAGAAATACGGGATCACCAAAAATTCCATTAGAATCAGGAACAAGTACGATGTCCCAATTTCCATTTTGGTTTGTTTGATAGAGCAAACCTGAATTATTCTCAAACGAAGGATTAATTTTTAGATCAGTTCCAAATGTTAACGCAACTGTGTCCTCAAAAAATACTCCAGTGGGATTATACGCTACTGAATAAATATTTGAAAAACCATTTTTATGTAGCTCAAAAAATATTGGAGGAGGATTAAATGCAAACTCATCTTTGTAGATAAATGGATTTCTTGCATCAAAATCACCAGTAGTGATTTGCCTTATAAAATTATTTTGAGGCAGGA
>JAVHOU010000022.1:0-6516 GCA_036170275.1 Ignavibacteriaceae bacterium | reverse complement strand
CTCTTTCTCCTCGCCAACGCATATAATTACCCTTAATTGATTTTATTAATTAAGTTAAAGATTGTTTATGAGTAATTTAATATTTCTAAAAACAATTTAACAATTGAACAATGCAACCATACAGTCAAGCTATAATAATTTATACAATAGATTGCTTCACCCTAATCGGGGTTCGCAATGACTACCTGTTCTTAAAAAAGAAAATCAGTGGTCTTTCCAATCTTGCAGCCCATTCTTTTTCATTGTGCTCTGCGCCGGGTGAATAGAAGTAATCAATATCCTGTCCGATTACATATCCTTTTTTAGAAAGCTCTACAAACATTCTCTGCCCGCGAGTAGAGCCATCTTCACCGTGATCAATATAAAACTTAACGTGTTTCTTGTGTCCTGTATATTCTTCAACCTGCTTAATGCTTCTATCATTGTTGTAGTAAAATGAACTTGATAAGCATCCCGCCATTGAAAAAACATCCGGGTAATGCCAGCCAGCATAAAAAGAAATTAAGCCACCCATTGATGAACCCATTATTGCAGTGTTTCCTTTATCTGATAATGTTTTGTACTTAGAATCAATAAATGGTTTAAGTTCTGTTACAATAAACTTCAAATAATTCTGTCCATTTTCACTCCAGCTATATTCATCAAGTCTATCAGGAGTATTATAAATTCCAACAACAATAATTTCTTTAATTTGTTTTTGCTTGATAAGTTCCATTACAGTTTCATCAACACGCCAGTCTTTTCCAACATAGGCAGTTTTAGGATCCATTATATTTTGCCCATCGTGCATATATAGTACGGGATATTTCTTATCCGGATTTCTTTGCGGATTATATCCAATAGGAAGCCAAACAACAATATCTCTTTTATTGTTAAGGATTGGTGAAAAAAGTTCTTTATGATATTCTACTTTACCGACAATCTCATCCTTTTCCTGCTTGAATTTTCTGTGTGATTTTTTATTTTCTTCAGCCATTTTCTCAAAAATTTGTTAAACGGCAGTAAAGATAAATAATTTCTCAGCGTCTCTGCGCTTTTGTTAAAAATTAAATTTATCTGCATATAAGGACACCAAATTCTATTGGCTTATTATATTTATTTTATGGATTTTTAAGATGATATGAAAATTAAATATGAACTTACCA
Organism: Ignavibacteriaceae bacterium; assembly: GCA_036170275.1. Taxonomy (GTDB): domain Bacteria; phylum Bacteroidota; class Ignavibacteria; order Ignavibacteriales; family Ignavibacteriaceae; genus IGN3. The sequence goes on along the minus strand of JAVHOU010000022.1, from coordinate 5,371 downwards.
AAAACTTTATAGGTTGGAACAAAACCGAAACTTTTGCTCAAGACTTAATATTAAAATATAACCTGAAATCAATTTTAGAAATTGGTGCTGGTGCTAATCCTACAATAAATCCAGAGTTTATTAAAAAACACGACTTAAAATATACAATAAGTGATATTGATGATGATGAATTAAAAAAAGCTGATGATATTTATACTAAATTGGTTATTTATTTAAGTAGTTCCAGTTTTAATTTACCCGAAAAGTTTGACCTTGTCTTTAGTAGAATGGTTGGTGAACATATTTCTGATGCCAAAACTTTTCATCAAAATGTTTTTAATATTTTAAATAAAGAGGGAATATCATTCCATTGTTTTTCCACTCTATATGCACTTCCATTTGTAGCTAATAGATTTTTACCTGATAGTCTAAGCAATTTGCTATTGCATAAAATAGCTCCGAGAGATAAGCATCAACATGGTAAATTTAAAGCTTACTACGATTGGAGTCGTGGACCTTCCTCCCAAATGATAAAAAGATTTGAAAACATCGGATATGAAATTCTTGAATATGTCGGATACTTCGGTCATAATTATTATAATAAAATCCCTATTCTAAATAAAATCGAAGAAGTTAAATCAAAAATACTTCTAAAATTTCCAGTCCCATTATTAACAGCTTATGCTCATCTCATTTTAAAGAAGCCTTAATAATTCCACTTGATAACTTATTTCCTGAAAGTAATTTTCCACTTCTCTAATTGGCTTATTACGTTTATTTTATGGATTTTTGAAATAGCAATTTTCAATATTATTTAATCAAGGGAAAATCTTTTTATGGCTGTTATCAGACCTTTCAAAGCACTTAGACCTACAATAGAAAAATCACAACTTGTTGCAAGCGTTCCTTATGATGTCGTCAATCGCGCTGAAGCAAAACACGCTGCTGAAGGAAATCCACTTAGCTATTTACACATTACAAGATCAGAAATTGATTTGCCTGATGTGAAAGATGTTTACTCAAAAGAGGTTTATCTAAAAGCGAAAGAAAATCTTAATAAGATAATTGAGACCGCTCCATTAAATGTTGATGAAAAACCACATCTTTATCTTTACAGATTAATTATGGATGGCAGAGCCCAAACAGGAATTTGTGCAACTTTTTCTGTTGATGATTATGATAACGATGTAATTCTTAAACACGAAAAAACCCGTAAAGTAAAAGAAGACGATCGTACAAATCATATCATCACTACCGAAGCACAAACAGGAGTTGTGTTTTTAACTTATCGCGGAGTTAAAACTGTTAATGAGCTTGTTGATAAAACAATGAAAAGCATAAAGCCCGAATATGATTTTACCGCACCGGATGGAATTCAGCACACGGTTTGGGTTATGCCTGATGATTATAATGAAATGATTGAAAATGAATTTGCAAAGATTCATAAACTATATATTGCAGATGGACATCATCGCGCAAAAAGTGCAAGTCGTGCCCGTGAAGAAAAGATGAAATCAAATTCACATCATACAGGAAGTGAAGAGTATAATTATTTTATTGCTGTAATCTTTCCTGCAGATCAATTAAAAATTCTTCCATACAATCGCGTTGTGTTTGATTTGAATGGATTGAGCAAAGCTGATTTTATGGATTCTGTTGCTCAAAAGTTTGCGGTTATGAAAACAGAAAACAAAGAACCAAAAACTAAAAACACTTTTTGTATGTATATTGAGAAAGAATGGTTTGTTCTCAAACCAAGAGATTCTGTTTTTGCAAGCTTGTCTTTAGAAAAATCAGTTGGAGAAAAACTTGATGTAAGTATTATGCAAAACTTTGTGCTAAATCCTATACTCGGAATTGATGATCCGCGCACAAATACACGAATAGATTTTATTGGCGGAATACGCGGCACAAAAGAACTTGAAAAACTTGTTGATAGCGGTAAAGCAGCCGTAGCATTTTCATTTTATCCGGCTGGACTTGATGACTTGATGAACATTTCCGACGCCGGCGAGGTTATGCCGCCAAAATCAACCTGGTTTGAACCAAAACTTAGAGATGGATTGCTGACACATTTAATTTAACTCTCTGTTCCTCTGTGGTGAGAAAAAGAATTTACCACAGAGACACAGAGCCACAGAGGAAGACAAAAAGGAATTGTATATGAAAAGAGATTTTAATGTAATTATAGAAAAAGATGAAGAGGGTTTTTACATTGCTTCAGTACCTGCTTTAAAAGGATGTCATACTCAAGCTAAATCTCTGGATATTCTTATGGAAAGAATTAAAGAAGCAATAGAATTATGTCTAGAAGAAAAATTGGAAGAAATTAAATGAGAGAAATCCCCGGGTTTCAACAATTTATGCTAACTGTACCTAATTTTATCGCTGATAAAAATGAATAAAATAAATAACTTTATTAAAGCAAAACCTTTCCTTAAATGGGCGGGCGGTAAAACACAGCTTTTAGAGCAGTTTGTAGAATACTTTCCTCCAGAATTAAAAAATGGTTCTCTGAAAAATTATTATGAGCCATTTCTTGGTGGTGGTGCAGTATTTTTCTACATTGCTCAAAACTATCCAGTCAAAAAGGCGTACTTATCTGATGTTAACGAGGATTTAGTACTAACTTTTTCTGCTGTACAACAAAATGTATTTGAACTTATTGATGAACTAACTTTACTTAAAACTGAATATCTTAATAGAGACGAAAACGAAAGAGAAAAATATTTTTATAAAATTCGTGAACTTTATAATTCGGAAAGAGTAAAAACAGATTTTAATAAATATAGTACTGATTTGATCCCACGTGCTGCCAAACTTATTTTTTTAAATAAAACTTGTTTTAATGGTTTATTTAGACTGAATCGAAAAGGTGAATTTAATGTTCCATTCGGTCGTTATAAAAATCCTGGAATATTAGATCAAGAAAATTTAATAAGTGCTAGCCGTGTACTTCAGATTGCTGAAATATTCTTAACCGATTTTGAGAATATTAAAAACAAAATTAATGACGACTTCTTTATTTATTTCGATCCCCCGTATCGTCCAATAAGCCTAACTTCAAGTTTTACTTCTTATAGTAAATATGATTTTACAGAAGATGATCAAAAACGACTTGCACAATTTTATGGCGAACTTGGCGTAAATGGGAATAAGTTAATGCTTAGTAATTCAGACCCGAAAAATGAAAATCCATCTGATCATTTTTTTGAAAAGCTTTATGACAAGTTTAATATTATTAGAGTTCAAGCAAGTAGAATGATTAATTGCAATGGAGATAAACGAGGTAAAATAAACGAATTATTAATTTTAAATTATTAAAGATATATGCGGAAGAATTATATACCTTGCTCAAATTATTTTATGAATTTTTCTGTTGTTAATAGCACAGCGCCTGGATTTTGCACACCAATCAAGAAATATCCAATTGATAAAATAAAATTCAATAAGAAATATCTTTCATTTGCAAATATAGTGCGAGAAGAAGATGTTAGTTCGATTGTAAATGATTTTTATATTGATGCTTGGGAACCGATATTTCTTAATCCAAAAAATTATTTAATTGATGGACAACATAGACTTTCAGCTGCAAAACAGATGGGGTTAAAGTTTTTGGATATAGTAATCATAAATGAAAACCTAGTGAAAAAGTAATTCTATGAATAAAGAACAATTATCTAAATTTATGATTTCAAAAAAAAATGAACCACTTTTTGTAATCGAAATCAATGGGAGTTTTATTCTTGCAGCATATCAAGGTGCTTTAAGTGATTTTGATATTTTAATTAAATATCGTCAGAAGCATGACAACAAATGGTCGTATATAAGGACTCCAAAACATATTCATTGGGCTGTTGATATTCTTATTAAGGTGCATGAAGCACCAAGTAAGACGAAAGAATTTTTAAATTTCCTCTTAGATGTTTGGAATAAAACAGAACCATTAGTAGATGAGAAATCCCGAAAAAAAATATTAAATGTTGACTTTCTTATTAAGGCAAACCAAGAGTATTTTGAAAAATATAAAGACTTAAGCATTAAAGGAGAGTACAGCATCAAATTTCTTATTCTGTTGGCGAAACTTTTAATGATTCAAGAAAAAACCAATTTATCAACAGCATATATGTTTAAAAAATTGATTAATGAATTAATAGATGGTAAAGATATATTCAGAATTGTTTCAACAGCTACTCATAATAGAAGGTGAATTCTTTGGAACGAACAGAAGCGATTGAAAAAATTAAACTGATTGTTGGTAAGGACCTCAGATTATTAGCGGAACAATATAATGTAACAGTTTTTAAAAATGAAAAAACTAATAAAGGCTGGGCGGGACATGTAATTGAAAGATATTTAGGTCTTCCAATTAACAGTGCACAATCGCCTAATTTTGGTTCTTGGGAGTTAAAAACTATTTGCCTAAAATATCTAAGAGATAGAACGTTGACTGTAAAAGAAACGATGGCAATTACAATGATAGACCCTTATAATGTAGAAAGAACTAAATTTGAAAACAGTCATCTATTTGCCAAGATGCAAAAGATAGTTATTGTAGCTAGAATTTGGGAAAGTCAACTCGAAAGGAAATCAATTCTTTATGCCACGACAACTTTCGATTTAGGAGATACTGAAATATTTAATCAAGTAAAAGCCGATTATGATTTAGTTCGTGAAACGATTATTACAAAAGGTTTTTCAGCATTATCCGGAAAACTAGGTGTTTATATTCAACCAAGGACAAAAGGGGCTGGACACGGAAGTACATCACGCGCATTCTATGCTAGAGTTCCATTTTTAATGCAATCAATTTTTCCAACACTTAGTCAAAGATAAACTATATGGAAGACAATAAATTACTTACCTCTTTTAAACAAGAAATCACAACTGCTTGGTCATTTCCTGAACGAGGAAATTGGGCAACGCATAATCCTAAATATCGTGGAAATTTTGCTCCTCAAATCCCTAGAAATCTTATTCTGAAATATTCACAAGAAGGCGATTTTATTTTAGATCCTATGATTGGTTCTGGAACAACACTTATTGAAGCTAAACTTTTACATCGTAACGCAGACGGGATTGATATAAATCCCGAAGCTATTAAAATATGTAAAAAAGCTTTGGATTTTGAATATGAGACTAAAAGTGTACAAAATGTTCTTGTTGGTGATGCCAGAAACTTATCTAAATATCCTGACAACAAAATTGATTTAATCATTACTCATCCTCCATATTTAAACATTGTTCAGTACTCAAAAAATAGTATAGCTGAAGATTTGTCAAGCATTGGCAGTATACCAAAATTTTTTAATGAGATTCAAATAATATCCAAAGAACTATTTCGTGTATTAAAAGAAGATCATTATTGTGCCATCTTAATTGGTGACACCCG
>JAVHOU010000021.1:0-26039 GCA_036170275.1 Ignavibacteriaceae bacterium | reverse complement strand
AATCAATGGACAAAAATTGGATTTGTAAAAGGTTCAGGCAATTCTACAGAGATTCTGAAGTATTCTTTCAAAGACAAAAATACTAACGCGGGTAAATTCAGTTATCGATTAAAACAAATCGATTTTGACGGTACATTTAGCTACAGCAACGTTGCAGAAATATTTGTGAAAGGTCCGGATAAATTTGAACTTTATCAGAATTATCCAAATCCATTTAATCCTTCAACAACAATTAATTATTCAATTCCGGCAGCAGGAAATGTTGAACTAAAAGTTTATGATATTCTTGGAAATGAAGTTGTAAATTTAGTTAATGAAGCTGAAGAATCAGGTAATCATACAGCTTTGTTTGATGCTTCTAAATTTGCAAGTGGAGTTTACATATACACATTAAGAACTAATAGCCCTTCGTCAGGCTCAGGACAAAGTTTTGTTCAAACAAAAAAGATGATGCTTCTAAAGTAATGTTCTATGCTACAAACCCGATTCATTTAAAGAATCGGGTTTGTTCCTAAAAGAAGAGGTTTTATGAAAAAATATATTGTATCAGTTTTAATACCCTGTTTACTATTACAGTTTGTTGGTTGTTATTCATTCCAACCAATTTCTGTTGGGGATGAATCTGAGCTTATTAATCTTGAGAACAAAGATATAAGATTCACCTTATCAACCGGAGAAACAGTTTCATCAGAAACTTATCATCATACTCTAATTTTATATCCTTCGGAATTTATTATCGGCAAAGGGAATAGATATTTTAATGGCTCAAATTCATTTGAATCATTTGAAGGAAAAATTTTATTAAACGATACTGACTCAGTAACCTTTAATAAACAACAAAGAATTTATACTGTTTGGTTAAAATCAAAAGATAGAATAAGGTTAGTTGAGGGAGATTATTTTGTTGTTACAGATACAACAGAAAATGGACTTTGGTATTGGGATAAAAGCACTACCAAAAGAGTTGATCTAAATGAAATTTCATCAATTGAAGCTGATAAAATTAATATTGTCAACACTTCGCTCTTGGCAATTAGTGGCGCTTTAATAATTGCAATTATTGTAGTTGCAAGCTTTTTTCCTCTTACTGCACCATCACTTGGAAGTTTTTAAATTCAGGGAGTGGTATTCAAACCCGATTCATAGCAGGAATCGGGTTTGTTTTTAACTATTTGAAATGTCAAGAAGCATTTTTTACTAAAAATCTTTTAATCTTCTGCGTCGTAGTTTTTTCAAACTCACTGTCTCTTACATAAAATTTTCTTATCTGTTTAAAAGCGGGTAATTCTTTGTTTGTTTCTTTTACTGCTTCAGAAATTATTTCATTCACAAGTTCCGGAGTAATTGCCACTTTGTTTTTTTCAGAATACTCAATAAATGCTTCGGCATCAGTTACAATTTGAACTGCAATAATTTCGGTATGCTTATCATCTTGCTCGCCGTAAACCATACTTTCTTGCACAAATGGACTCCTGTTTAATATGTCTTCAATTTCTTCGGGAAAAACATTTTCTCCGCTTTTAGAGATGATGACATTTTTTTGTCTTCCGTTTATATGAAGAAAACCATCTTCATCAAAAAAGCCGATATCACCGGTTTTAAACCAGCTATTATCAAAAGCATCATCGGTAAGCTTTTGATTTTTATAATAACCAAGCATCACACTATCGCCTTTGATGTATATTTCTCCAATACCTTTTTCATTCGGATTATTAATTTTGATTTCAAGTCCAGGTAAAGGCAAGCCGGCAGCATTATCTTTAAAACTGTACAAACGATTTAATGCCACAATTGGTGAAGTTTCTGTTAAACCATATCCCTGAACAAAATTAAATCCAAGTTCACGCAATCCTTTTGCAACTTTAGGATCAGGTGCAGCACCGCCGGCGATAAATAATCTTATGTGTCCGCCAAATTTTTCATGCAGCTCTTTAAAGATTAATTTTTTTGAGCTTTTCCAACCGATTAATTGTAAAATGTTTGTGATCGAAACAAGCGGAGGAACAATTTTAGATTTAAATTTGTCTTCCTGTATTCCTTTGTAGATTTTCTTAAACATTTTATCGTAAAGAAGTGGGACACCAAGAAGAATTGTTGCTTTGACTTTCTGTAAATCATCCACAACTGTTTTTAACGAACGGGCATAATGCGCTGATCCGCCAGCATATAATGGGCAAAGTAATCCGCAAGTACATTCATATTTATGATGAATAGGAAGTACTGATAGAGACTTATCTTCTGGTAGAATTTTTATCATACTTGTCATTGCCATAAGATTTGATGCAATATTTTTTTGAGTAAGCATTACTCCTTTAGCTCTGCCAAGAGAACCCGAGGTGAAAATAATTTCTGCCATCTCTTCGGGATTAATAAATGGTAATCTTTCTATAGAAGCAGATTGGCTCTCAATCATTTTTGTCATCGAAAAAATTCCATCCTTATGTTCCTTCGAATCCATATTTATATAATACTTGAGATTAAGAAGTGAATCTCTTTTCTCTTTCATCAATGGTTCAAAGTTATCTGAAAAAACTATTGCTTTGGCTTCCGATTCATGTATAATATTTAATATTTCATTATGGTTTAAATTTTTATCAATAGGAACTATCACCATATTAAAACACATTGTTGTAAAATATGTAAGCGACCATTGCACACGATTATCACTTATTACTGCAATGTGATCTCTTTCTTTAATTCCAATATCAAACAATGCCTTACCAAAACGGATTACATAATTGTGCAGTTCGTTAAAGGTAACGTTTGAAATAGGAGTGGCGTTTAAATCTTCCAATGCAAGCTTATCTCCATAAACTTTTGCAGAACGTAAGAGCATATCTTGGATTGAAGTAATTGCGGGAACAGCATAACGTGGATATTCTTTTACCATTTTAATATTCCTTTATATAAAGTTTTGGGAATGATATTGAAATGATTTGTGCATAGCGTACTCTCCTGAAATTAAAAGATCAAATCTGTACATTAATTTAACAATAAATATCTATCGTTAGATAGATAATATTTATGTTTTTATAAATAATCTGGTTAAACCTTTCGAGAGTGGAAGGTTTGCAAATTGTGAAGTTCTTTTCCTACCAACAATTAAAGCCTTGAATAAGTAATTCCCAACTATTATTTAAGAACTAATATTAAGAGACTTCTGAAAAATTGCTTCTTAGTGGTCATGCTGAATTTATTTCAGCATCTTTTGTGAGATTTTGAAATGAATTCAAAATGACATTGACAAGCAATTCTCATTTTTCAGAAGTCTAATTAACTTAATCTTGTTTAGATATAGAAATTAATAAATCAAACCGAATAATATGATAAAAATATTTGTTCTTTTAGGCGTAGTAGCCGCGGCAATATTTATTTGGAATCAAAAATCAAATAATTATTCAGCCATAATAAATAATTTAACAAAATCAGGTCTTGCTGATTCTTTAAAAAAGAATGGAGCTAATATGAACGATAAAATTATTAAGTCTGATGAAGAATGGAAAAAAGAACTTACACCAGAAGAGTATAGAATTCTGCGCGAGAAAGGAACGGAACCAGCTTTTACAGGAAAATATTGGGACCATCATGAATTAGGAACTTATACTTGTGCTGCTTGCGGTACTGAACTTTTTGAATCTGATACAAAGTTTGAATCCGGCTGCGGCTGGCCAAGTTATTTTGAACCGATTGACAGCAGCAGAATTATTTACAAAGACGATAGCAGTTATGGAATGAAAAGAACAGAAGTAATGTGTGCAAAATGCGGCGGTCATCTTGGTCATGTTTTTGATGACGGACCGCCGCCAACAGGTTTACGTTACTGTATCAATTCCGGTTCGATGAAGTTTATTAAAAAAGGGGAATGAACTAATCGCCATTACCAACTTCATCGATATGAAACCATTCGGATTTACTGAGATGCAAAGATGACATCTTTTATAAAGATGTCATCTTTATTATTAAGCAAAAAAAATCCGTACCGATAAATCGGTACGGATTATAATTACATTGAACTACGTGTTAGAAACCGAGCGAGAGAGCGAAAACATGGTTTCCATCAAAGTACTTTGTATCCCTGTATGCGTAATCAACTTTAAGTCCGACACCTTCAAAGTCAAAATTGATTCCAACACCAGCGGTAAATCCATAAAGATAATCAGCGCTTTCAATCTGAGGTGCCATCTGATAACCTAAGCGTGCAAAGAACATGTTATTGTAACCGTATTCTGCACCAAGTTTATATTCATCACCTGAGAAGTTATTATTTTGGAAAGCACCCGAGAACTGGAGCGAATTCACTTCATCCAATACCGGTTTGTATCCTAAACCAATTTCAAATGATGATGGCAAATCAAATGCTGCTGCTTCTATCTTATAATACTGTGGAGGACGATTGTAATCGCCAACATTTGCTAATGTAAGAAGACCCGATCCTGTATATTTCATCTGAGGACCGAAATTCTTTATTACAATACCCATGCTTAATCCGTTGATATCTGCTAGATTACCATAGATAACACCTACGTTGAATGCTAAGCCGGTGGCTGAAGCTTCACCAAGTGTTTCTGTAACATAATTTGCAGTTAAACCAACAGAAATTCTCTCGGTTAACTGGCGAGAGTAAGATAAACCAGCCGTTAACATTTGTGGGGAGAATGTAGCCCCTGTTCCATCAGGATCTTGAGTGGTTGTAACCAATATATCTCCAACGCCAAGACTTTTTAAGCTTAAGGAAATAACTCCGAAGCCTTCAAAGTTAGTGGAGACAGCTCCGTACTCAACACCTATATCTGCGATATAGGACATATGTGAAAACATTACGCTTGTTGAGTTGTTCATCCTGGCAACACCTGCTGGATTCCAGAATAGTGATTCAACACCATAAGATGTTGATATATTAGACTCACCCATTGCGATACCGCGCGGGCCGACAGGAATAAGCAGCTGAGCGGCTCCTCCTGTACCTGTTCTATTTCCACCTCCGGCATATACATCAAGTGCAAGCAGGAGGGCGAAAACAATTATTAATAACCTAGATATATTTTTCATTTTTACTCCTATACTTTTAAACTTGATTTCATTTAGAATCTGTCAAGAATTTGTTGTTCTTGAATTATTGCTAATTTAACTATCTTGGTCGCTCCTAATTCAGGGAGTTCGATATATGCGATGTACAATCCGCTTGCTACTGGCAAACCGGAATTGTTTGCAAGATCCCATCTTAAAAATTGACCTGCGTCGTCTTTCTCAATATTCTTTACAAGAACACCAGCAAGATTGAAGATTCTAACTGTTGCTTTTGCCGGCAGATGACTAAATGTCACAAATCTATTATACTTGTTTAACTCTTCTGAGTTAACACCATAATAAGGATTTGGGAATGCATTAATTTTATCTACTTGGCTCTTAGCAAGCTCGGTCGAGAAAGATACTCCTTTTGTATTAAATAAATATTTGTCTATACCAATCTGAATTGGGTTATCATATTGAACTGTTACAACATCATTCAATGTATAGTGTGTACCGTAAAATACTAATACCCAGGTTGCTAGTGCATTGTTTGCATCTGGACCAGCATCTACCTGAATTGGTTGAGTTTCGCTATATGGGGAATTAACAATAATAGCATACATTCTATTATTTATATTCCAAGCATAAAACGGATCCGTAGTCGCTGAGTTCTGTAAACGGTCCCTAAATGTAAGATTAACTTGATATTTATTATTTGGATCAGCAACATTCCATACCTCAAAAGGTATTCTTAAAAGGAATGGTTCATTTGCACCAGATACATTTAATGGATGTGCTGCGAAACCTCCGGTAATTCTAAAACATGTTGCCAACTGTCCGCCGCTAACAACCTTCTTTACGGTTCTTCCACCAATTGTAGTATCAGCCCAAACACCGGTGAATCTTAATTCATAATCCTGTTGTAACTGATTGATATCAGTGGTTCCAACACCAAAATTATCAAAAGCATTACTAGTAATAGTACCACCGAATATTGTGTAATTCTGAATATCAAGTGTGGTAGTAGATGAGCTCTGAGTTAAGCTAGTAGGACTTCCCTTTGGACTTAACTTCAAAGTACCAAAATTTATGGGTGCTTCATAAACAACGCTTACTCCTAACTGAAATCCATCAACAACAGGATCTGCATTTGTTGAAGGATTTAATTGTGCTGCTGAAAAATCATCGCGTGGAGGGAATAAGTACTTGCCTCCGATTATGCCTTGATTTTCAAGTTTTAATGCACCGGTTGTTACATCTCTTAAGTTCCAATATTTAGCTAGCCTTATTGCACCAATTGCTGTAATGTTTACTGTACCTTCAGCATCAAGTATTGGTCCTACTGGATCTGTATAACCATCATCATGTACTCTCCAGGCAACATCGATAGGCGGAGTAAAAGTGCTGACAATTATCGACCAGGTTTCACCACCGTGAAAAATACCATTTTGAGTTTGTTCGCCGTTGGTTAAACCCATCTTAATAACATTACCAGTAACTTCCGGTACTATTGTTCCGCCACCAGCTTCAAAAGAAGGTGCGTTTACAATCGTTACACCGACAGGCAATGTGATTGTAACTCCATCTGCCCATGCATTAGTTGATGAAACTAAGTCTAATGCAAAGCTTAATTCAACTTCAGAAACGACTGATCCCCAAGCAGCTCCAACTGAAATTGAGCTTCCTGTCATATCATTCGGTTTATGGAGTTTTTCAACTCCGGCAGGAACCCAGTCACCAGCAAAGGTTTTTACTTCTTGGCGCTGGGTAAAGAACACTTCATAATCATGTCCTAGTGTTACGGCAGGATCTACGATATTAACTGTTGGTCCGCCATCTGCAGTCCCCTGATGTGTTACCGTTACTACACTTTGGGATTCGTCACCATAAGTAACACCCGGGTTTTGTACTTGAGGAATAACGGTTAGAATTTTAATCGGGTTTTCAAGATTGTTCGGTACTGCAGCTAAGTCTGGGTTATAGCTATAAGATGTAACTGCAAAATAATATTTAATTCCATTTACCAATGGAACTCCGCCTCTTACAGCATCATTTTTTATAGAAATAAATCTTTTAATACCAGTATCGTTTCCAAACTGAACAGGTTTTTTTATAACAGAACCAGTTTTTGTATCAAAAACTAAATCTGAAATTTTACCAACTTGATCAATTATATCATAAGTTGCAATTCTGATACCTTCACTAACTTGTGCAGAAGCATTTGGTAACTGATAAACATTATATCCCTGGAAAGAATGTCCTTTGCTGTTAAATGTTTCAGTAGCCTGAACTTTAGCAACATCTTTCGACCAGTCGAGAACGATCTCCTTATCTAACGGAGTAATTGTAATTTGCTGATCTGGAATGAAAGGAGGAGGTGTTGGAAGATCAAAGAAGTTATCGTAAGCAACCTGTGCCTGCAGATCATAGAATTTTAAAAGTCCAACTGCTGAAAGTCTATCAACACCCGGTATTGCACCGGCTACTATTTCAGCAACTACAACTTCCTGGGTATCACCGGGAGCCATATTAAATGGACCGGATGAGCTTCCCTGTCTTCTATCGCCGGCAGGTAATTGCTTACCATCCAACCAACCCGTACCCGCCTGAGGGTCACCATTCAAAGCAAAAGTCGTTGGGTTACCAGTAGCCAGATCAATAAATGGGGCGCCGGATACTCCAAATCTTCCTTGTAAGAAATTGTAAAATTCGCGTGAACCTTGAATTTCACCCTGTGGAGGATCACCAATGTTCGGATCACCGTTAGCAAAATAATATGCTGCAGTCATCGGTAAATTAATTTTACCGGGACCTACTTTTGCACCATTAAATATTCCAAAATCTGCCGCGTCATCTACTCCGTTTTTGTTTATATCTTTACCAGCAACTCCATTTAATAATGGGCCCTGGAAGAAGTCAAATCCGGTTGAAGGCGGAGGTAATGGGCTGTAAGTAGCATCGTTAGCGGCTGCATTATAGCAGTACTGTAAGCTCAATGTTGTATCAACGCCTACATAGTCATCACCGGCATCACCAAGATCAACATCAGAAAACATGGATACATACATTTGTTCAAATGTTGTTGGCGTAAGTGCACTTCTATTGGTTACGTTAATAAGTTTGTATTTTCTAAAAAACATACTTCCAAGAGCACCAGCTTGATTATAAGCCCAGATTGTTGCCTGACATTCGATACCCAATGGATTTGCACCATACAAGTAAACTGTATTTCCTGAGTTTAGATCATTTGTAACATACCAAAGTGTCTGGTCAGCGCCCTTAACACCAGGGATGTCAACAGTTGGTTCATAAGTTCCGTTTGCATTTACATCATCAAATGGTGCACCCATATCGGCAGGCCATTCTGTCCAGTCTGTTTTGTATTGTGTACGTTCCTCTGATTCAGATAATCCGTCTAATTTAGCTTCTGTTGAAAGATCAACATCAGGGCCGCCCGGGTAAACATCTCGTCTAACTCTATAAACCCGGTATTTAACCAATTTATAATTATCAGCGGTACCGTTCGGAAGAACTTTACCGGGTGTTAAGCCGGTTCTATAAGCAGTTCCGCCCATTCTTGGATCCGGATCTCCCGCAACTCTGGCACCCCAAAGTAAACCCGAAGTAAATGCAGCAGTTTTGCCGCTTCCTTTGGGGTAAACTAATCCTGAGTTACCAAGTGCTGATATATCGGATATACCATTATTATAAAAATAAGTTGAAATATTATTTATGTTCAAAGACGTTATCGCAACATATACGCTGTCAACTTTATATAACCCTTTGTTACGACTGTCTTTCTTATCTCCTTCTGCCCGAAGCCCGGGGACAAGGGAAAAGATACTTATCATAAAGACAAGTATATATTTGATTGTTCTATAACTCATATTTTGAAACTCCTATTCTTTTTTTTTGCTATCAAATTTTTCATTAGTATTCTAATTGAACTCCAAATCTAATTTGACGTGGTGGACCATATAGAACGCCAACGTTTCCCTGAAAAGCCTGATAATAATCAATATTAATAGCTTTATAAACAGCTTCATAATCGGCTCTTTGATTAGGATATAAAGTTCCGCCAAGACCAGGGTCAGTAACATAACCATCATCCGTAGCAGTACCTGTTCTTAGGAAAACGTTTGTTACATTTTTCGTATCAAGAACATTTATAACTAAAACGTAAATGTTTGCATTTAGCTTATCTGTAATTGAAAATGACTTATCAAGTTTTAAATCAAGTTGATAAGTATAAGGAGTTGTTGAAGAATTCAAAGGTTGAATTGGTGATCTAAATCTTTGATCACCTTCAAGCGATCCAGTATTGTCTCCTTTTCCTACTCCTAATGTGAAAGGATGCCCGCTGTCAAACTTCAATAGCGCTGACAACCCTAACTGTCGAAGAACTGGAGAACTTTCTTCTTTAGAGAATCTATAATCTAAGTTGAAGTTTCCTGAAAGAGCTTTATTGTAATCAAGTGGTGTTACATAATTTGGTCTAAATACTGTTACGCCATCAAGAGGAGCACCAACAATACCGGCTTTTGAACCAGGATTTGAGCCTGTTCCCTGAGCATCCTGGAATGAAATAGAACCATTAACCTGTATGTTTTCAACTCTTCTCATATTAAAAGAGACTTCAACACCTTTGGTTGTTGCAAAATCACCGTTTCTAAGTGAAGTATATGCCTGAAAAGGTGAACCCGCGGCTGTTGTTTGAAGATTAAATTCAACCTGATCCTGAATATCTTTATAGTATCCGGTGATATCAAAAGAAGCAAAATCTGAAATTTGCTGTGTAAACCCGATTTCATATTGTGTTGTTCTCGTTGGTCTTATATTCCAACCGGTTGGAGCTGGGATAAAGAAGCCGCCTCTCATATTTTGACCTAATTGATAAATTCCCTGATACATATCTCTTAAACGAGATTGCTGAACGAATTTACCATACTGAGCATGAAAGACCGTCTGGTCAGTTACAGGGAAAGAGAAACCAAGACGAGGACTAACAGCACTGAATGTTGGTGTTTTTTCCAATCCTGCTGGATTGATTTCGTTTGTGTTAAAATCAACAGCTAATTCAGGACGGGTTACATCTTTAAGAGTTAAATTATCTACATCAAAGTAGTCATATCTTAAACCAACATTTAATATAAGATCTTTGTACGTAATCTTATCTTCAATATAAGCACCGGCAAACAACGGTCTCTTTGGGGCAAGAAGACCGGCATCAAGGACTCCACCAGATGCATTAAAATCACCATTCACTTCGTTACCAAAAAGGTCATATCCATAACCATTGGTTCGTAAAATTAACAACTGCTCCAATGTTTTGGGATTTGGTGATAGACCATTTGAGTAAACCGCATTTGCATATCCTGCAGCAGCTACCCCATAACTTCTCATTGTGTAAGTTGAAAGTTCGCCGCCAATTTTAATCGAGTGTATCTTCTCGAATTCAGTTGAGAATGCAGCACCAAAGTTTAATACTTCTCTTTTTGTTTTACCATATCCGGCTATTATATCATTTGGTGCAGCAAATTGGAACCCGAATATATCATAAGGTGTAGGCTGCTGATATCTTCCGTATCTTCTAACTTTTGGATCTAAGTCTCTCGCTGTTCTATTCCAAACAGCGCCAACTTGTGCGTTAGCAACACTATCGCCATAAACTTGCCAGTTATCTCTTAACAATGGGTCCATTGCTTCTGATGTAGTAACAGTGTAACCACCGCTTAATTCATAATATGTGGTTGGGCTTAAAATATGAGTAATCTTTCCAGAGAATGAAGCATTAGATCCTTCCTGGATTTGAATTCTGCCAAGGTCTAACAATGAAGTGATGTTTCCACCACCGCCGTTGCTTTGATCATAGCTTGTATATGAACCGGTTAATCTAAAAATCAATGGATTGAAATCAAAAGTCAGTGTACCTGTTCCAGTATATGTCTGGTTATTAGCTCTAAAAGTTGGACCACCAGGATAAACCAAATTGATTGAATTAGTCTCCGGTGTTGTTGATTGATTGTCAGTAACGGTACCAAGATTTATTCCATCGAATGGTAATGGATTACCATCTAATGTCCAGTTAGAATTAACTAAAGCGAAGAATTTAACATTATCTGAAAATAAAGGTCCGCTTACAGTACCAGAAAATTCATTATAACCATAAGTATAAGCGCCCAATGTTTTTTTACCATCAAATCTGTTCTCTTTACTCTTAAAGCCAATATTATCGGTAACATAATTAATTGTAAATTTTAAGTCCGGTGTACCGGATTTTAACTGTGTACGAACGATACCGGCATTAGCACCGCCATATTCTGCGGTATAACCACCAGCTTGAACTTGAATTTCTTCAACAGCCTCAGTAACAATTGTAACAGCACGCCCACCGGTTAATGGATTGCTTATGTTGGTTCCTTCAAGATAATAACCAACTTCATCAACACGTCCACCTCTGATGTACACATTATTATTTTGCAGTACAACACCGGGTGTGAATGCCAAGACATTATTAAAACCTCTAACAGGTAATGCTTCAATAACATCTGTTGTGGTTGTTCTAATAGCGTTTGTGTTACTCTTATTAATAAGAGGTCTTTCAGAAACAACTATTACCTCACCAACGGAAATTCCTTCCGCGGGTAGTTTAAAATTCAACTCTGTAGTTAGTTCCGCGCTAAGACGGACATTAACTTGAGTTATCGTCTGGTAGCCTATGTATGATGCTTTAACCTGATAGGTACCAGCGCTAAGGTTAGAAACTGAATACTCACCATTTACGTCGGTAGCAGCGCCAAGAGATGTACCAACGACAATAACGTTAGCACCAATAAGCGCCTCACCATTTGTAAGGTCAGTAACTTTTCCTCTTATTTTTCCTGTCTGTGCCATTAACACAAGTGAAGGAATAAACAATAAGGAAAATAGAAGAGTAAACCATCGATTCATATGATCTCTCCTTAGATTAGATGATGATTAATTAATTAGATCAGAATACAATTAAAATATTTTGAAAGAACACATCTAATTAAAAAAATGGAATTACGGTATCTTCTGATAATTTACACAGATTGATATTTGTTCTGCGAGCATAAAGACTTGCTTGATTACCCAAAGAAGCGTCAGATAAATCTTTCGCATTGGATACAAGAAATATGTAAGAAGTTGTATCAATCAATCAGATAAATAATTCCTTTTTTTAAAGAATTTGAAAACACACTTGTGAAAGTCCTAAAATATCTAGTTAAAGTCAACCAATTTTTAAAGAATATTGAAAATTTTTAACAATTAGCAATTAACAGATTTTTTTTTGCATTTTTTGGTTTTTAAACTTAAGGGCATCTCTAAAAACCTTCAAGGTTTATTCTAACCATTTTTGTGATGTTAAAATTTTACCAAACTTTGCAAAAATAAAAACCTTGAAGGTTTCATTGCAAGATTTTAGAAATCGCCTTAAATAAATTTAATCAAATTATTTTGTTGAATGAAAACTTTAAAAATATAATTACACTATTCTAAATGTGCAATCCAATATCCGCTTGCACTGAATACCCTTGAATCAGACCAGGTTCGGAATTTTATTGTAAATCCATCACGAGAAATTGAAAGAACTTCTGCATTATATCTTAAGTTTGTTTCTTTATCGGCATCTAACTGTGTTACAGATAAAATTACTTTGGGTTTTTTAATAAACGGATTTTCAAATCGTATTTCAATCGTAACTGCCCTTTCCCCATTATTCTTATCAAGAGCAAAACCGGAAACACTTTGATTTACAGACCAGCTTCCTGCTTGCATTTTTGTTTGTGCTTGAGCTGGCAATAGTAGTACAGTTAATAAAAGTAAAAAGGTAAGACAGCGAAAAGTGTTCATGAATATTTTTGAGTTTTATATTACGAATGAAAAATAATTTTATAATTATACAAACACAATACCATTTCTACTTTAAGTTATTTTATTAATTACTATCGTTTTTTTAATTTTATTCTGTTCTGCTTTCTTTAATCCTTTTACAACTTCATCGTATGAATGATCAATCCAATCTTTCAAATCATTCCAGCGAATGTTGCCTTCAAGTATTATTGTGTTCCAATGCTTCTTGCTCATGTGCCAGCCGGGCAGTACATCTTCATATTTTTCTCTTAACTCAATTGCTTTTTCAGGATCACACTTCAGATTTATTTGCAAAGGTATTTTTTCAAGCGGAATTAGCGCAAACATTTTTCCTCCCACTTTAAACACAAGTGTTTCTTCATCAAAAGGATAATCTTCTTCTGCACCTTTTTTGCTTAAGCAATATTCACGTATCGTTTCTATGTTCATATTAATTAAAGTTAAACTTGCTGTTTATAATTTACTCAATCGTTAATAAAAAATCTTTTGTTTATTTTATTATAACAAAAAATTACATGAAAATGCTTGTCTATTTCAATGGCAAATTTATTTCGCACGAAGATGTCAAAGTCTCACCCTTTGATCGTGCTTTTCTTTTTGCAGATGGAGTTTATGAGGCACTGCGAACTTACAGCGGTAAACTTTTTCGTTTAGATGACCATATAAAAAGATTAAAATACAGCTTACAAGAAATTGATTTGCCTTTTAACGATTTTGATATGATTGAAAATATTTGCGGTAAACTTGCAGAAATTAATAATATCAAAACAGATTATTCTGTTTATCTGCAGATAAGCAGAGGAATTAGTTTTCCGCGAACACACCATTATGAAGATAATCTTTCTCCAAATGTTTTTGCTTTTGTAAAACCGATTAATGATAACAGCAAAGAAATAAGCGAAGGCGTGAAAGTAATATTGGAAAAAGATTTTCGCTGGTTACGATGTGATATAAAATCAACATCACTTTTGCCGGCAGTAATGGCAAATCAAAAAGCTATTAGATGTGGAGCGTACGAAGCAATATTACACAGAGACAATTTTATTACTGAAGGATCACACACAAATTTTTTTGCTGTTAAAAATAATAAATTATTTACCGCTCCTTTATCACATTATATTCTTGATGGCGTTACAAGAAAAATTGTGCTTGAACTTTGCAAAAAAAATAAAATAGATTTTGTTGAAGAGTATATAGAAGTAAATGGACTAAAAACTTTTGAAGAATTTTTTTTAACTGGAACGACTACGGAAGTTACTCCCGTTGTGCAAATTGATGAGTGGAAAATAAATAACGGTAAGCCAGGATTATTAACACGTAAAATTCAAAAATTGTTTTTTAAAGCAGTAAAATAAATTCCAATGAAAGAAGATAATAAAATAACCGCTGCTGTTTTTCTTCTAACGGGCGAGTGGAGTGATTACAGCGGCAAAAACATTCTTAAGTTTATTGGAACAAGTGATGAACTTGGTGCAGTTGAAATAATAGTTACAAACAATAAGCCTGTGTTTTTTATCGAACGATCTGCAATTATAAATCCGCTTAACAAATCTTATTTAAGAAAAGAAACAACCCTTAAAAACTTCAATCATCAGCTTGTTGATGCGTTATACTTCAACACTAAAAAAGAATTAACATCCGCTGTTGAAGGGCTCAACCAAACCGACGTAACAACTTATGAATCTGATGTTGATCCGTTAAGAAGATTTTTAATGGAGAAGTCTATCAACTCGCAGATGGAAATTACGGGAGTAGCAGAACAAAAAGATTCCATCACAAAATTTGTAAATCCGATTATTGAGCCGTGCGATATTACTCCAGATTTTATTGTTGCTTCTATTGATATTGAGACAGGGGCAAAGACGAATCGACTTTATTCTATTGCTGTGCACGTTACCGGAAAAAAGAGCGAGCATAAAAAAGTTTTTATGATTGGTGAAAAACCAAAACGCTCTGCTGAATTTATTTCTTTCTTTACCGATGAAAGAGACTTGCTTACAAACTTTTTTATTTGGTTCAAAGAAATTGATCCCGATATAATAATTGGCTGGCATGTTATTGGTTTTGATCTTCTGTTTCTTGATAACAAATGCCGAGAGCTTGGAATAAGTTTAGACATTGCTCGATCAAACGGAAGAGTTTCGATAAGGCAAAGAAAACCAAACGGATATTATATTTCTATTACAGGCAGAGTTGTAATTGATGGTCCTTCAACGCTTCGGGCGTCATTTTTTAATTTTGAAGATTTTAAACTTGAAACAGTTGCACAGGAACTTTTGGGAACTGGAAAAACAATTACTCCCGATGAAAATAAAATTGAAGAGATTGATCGTTTATTTAAAGATGATAAAACAGCACTCGCAGAATATAATTTACAGGATGCAATTCTTGTTACAGATATTTTTAAGAAAACCGGTTTGATAGAACTCTCAGTTCATCGTGCACAAATTTCAGGGTTATTAATGGATCAACTTGGTATGATGACTGCAGCGTTCGATCATTTTTATTTGCCACGATTACACAAAGCAGGATTTGTTGCACCAAATTTAAAAGATATCCAAACAACAGAACACGCTGCCGGCGGTTACGTAATAGAGCCGAATCCAGGAATTTATGAAAATGTAGTTGTACTGGATTTTAAAAGTCTGTACCCGTCTATCATCCAAACATTTAAGATTGATCCTTATTCTTTGCTGATGAAAGATGTTGATACAATTGAAACATTAAACGGTTATAAGTTTTCATCATCACTTCATATCCTCCCGGATTTTATTGATGAGCTGATGAAACTCCGCGACACAGCGAAGAAGAAAAAAGACAAGCAGCTTTCACAGGCAATAAAAATTTTAATGAATAGTTTTTACGGAGTAATGGGTTCTTACGGCTGCAGATTTTATCATCCTGATTTGCCGCGTGCAATTACCGGAAGTGGGCATAAACTTTTACTGGGCAGTAAAGAATATCTTGAGAAAAAAGATTTAAAAGTTATTTATGGTGATACAGATTCTTTATTTGTTATGTTAAAAGATGTTTCTGTTGATGACGGTGAAATCCAAGGTAAAAAAATTGTTAAGGAATTAAATCAGTTTTGGAAAAATAAACTTAAAAAAGAGTTTAAAGTCGAATCATATTTAGAGATTGAATATGAAAAGTACTACAAAAAATTTATCATCACTCCTGCGCGCGGTGCGGAAATCGGTGCAAAGAAAAGATACGCCGGTTTGTTAGTTAAGTCTACCGAAGACGGAGAAAAAGAAAGCATCGAGTTTGTCGGAATGGAGTTCGTGCGCTCTGATTGGACTAAGCTTGCAAAAGAATTTCAAATTGAGTTGTATGAAAAAATATTTAAGGGCGAAGATGTTGAAGATTGGATTCGTGAAGTAATACAAAAATTAAAAGCAGGTAAGTTTGATGATAAACTTATTTACAGGAAACGACTGCGTAAAGAAGTTGAAGATTACACTAAAAATGTTCCGCCGCATGCACGCGCTGCAAAATTATTAAACGAGCCCCGGGATATAATTTATTATGCTATCACCCAGCGCGGACCCATTCCGATAGAACTAAAACATAATGATTTTGATTATGATCATTACATCGAAAAACAATTAAAGCCAATCGCTGATTCTGTGCTATCATTGCTCGGTAAAAACTTTGACTCAATCGCAGATAGTGATCAATTAAGTTTCTTCTAATCCTAGTCATTCCGAACTTGTTTCGGAATCTTATTAATACATTAGAGAACCTGAAACAAGTTCAGGTTGACAAAGACAACATTAAAGGTTGCAAACACTTTTGCATTTATTAAAAGAGAACTGTCTTATGAAAACAAAAAATATTTTACTTCTGCTTTTTATTTTTTTGTTAATGAACTTTAACTTTGGCAGTGAACCGGTTCTTCCTCCATACCATCAATATGTGGTATCAGGTTCTTTGGTTTGTGATACGCTAATTGACAAATCGAATTTTACAGTTGCAGTGTGGGGCAAATCTATTTATTTCGGAAATGAGTTTGTACAAATTAAAAATACAGACTTGGATTATGAGCATACTTTGGTACTTACTGATTCATTAGGCAACTACTCGTTATTGGTAAACAGTCCTTACTTTTTAGATTCACTAAAGATCGGACTAATTCAACCGCAACACTCACCGATATTTAGTGTTTCATATTCTATTGATAAGAATAATAGAATTGCAGATGAACGATTTTTTTACAATGAAGGCGGAAGCGGATGCAACAGTTGTTCAACCAATGAGACTTCAACTTCTCGAGTTATAAAATATCAATATCATTTAGACAGTACTAAAATATATTTTTGCAAATAGTGTGGAATCATGTGTATGCCACTTTGGAAGTGGACTACACGTTGAATTTTAATTGGAAATAATTATTGTACTGCCGCCGCTGTTTCCAAATCTTGGATTAACAATGTTGTTATAAATAGAACCAAAAGAAAATGAAACTCCGAATCCACCCCAATAAGAATAACCGGTTTCAAGCTGCCTTCTCTGCAATAACACTTCTTCATAAGAAGCACCAGCTCTTGGCAGTGAAATCTGGTTTCTTATTTTTGAGTATCCGCCATACACACTGAAAGAAAATCCTCTGAATAATTGCCACGATAAACTTGAATAGATTTCTATTTCATACTTACTCATATCATGAAAGTAGTTTCCTCCGCTAACCGAAATATTTGTACTGCCCCAGGGTTCTATAAATGTAAAATCAGCAGAAAGGTTTTGACTAACAAGTGTTTCTTTGGTTTTGAAAAAGATAGTTTCTGATGAATATTTGTTATAAGTAGGTGAAATTTTATATCCAATTCTCAATTGTTTTTTATTCGATTCTGAGTATGGGAAAAAATTATACTCAATCGCCGGCGAAACTCTTGTACTTAAATCAATATTGGAATAAGTGGATTTAGAAACATTTCCCTCAAATCCCCACGACCAATGATCATCAATAGAAAAATAACTTGATGCGCTATAACTCTGATTTCTACTTACACTTTTAATCTTTACCTGTTCAGTGTCAGAATTAAATTTAAAATTATTCTCGTTATATGTATTAGAAATATTAAACCTAAGTTTCAAATCATCAGTAATTCGGCTTGCGGTAAGCGAACCATTTACCCATAAATAATTACTCAACTCTTCGCCGCTAAAGTTGCCGTTTATACTTGTATTAAATACCCAATAATCCCAACTGTCTTCTGGTTTTTTAGGTGAAACATTTTTCTCTTTAAATGAAATAATTACTTGATCGGCAATAGACGTTTTAGAAATATATTTTACTAATCCGAGTTTAAGTGCGTTAACAGTTTTATCGCGAATAACATCCTGAGTTTCAGATGGAGTTGATGAAAACTTAACAGTGTCGTTTATTCCCGTAAACTCTTTTTGTCCATAAAAAAACAAAACATATTCAGTACCGCCGGAACCAGTTCTTTGCGTAGTGAATAAGATATCAACATCCGCATCGTTTCTATCATTAACATAGTTTACAATTGGAATCTTTTCTTTGATAAAATTCATGTCACAGTACCAGCAATTAATATAAATGCCCGGAGCATCCTCTTTAATTAGTTGTTGGTTGGATTGTGAATAAATCAAACTTGATAAAACCATCAGAATGACAAGCAACAATCGGGTGTTCATACGCAACTTCTTTAATTTATTTGTAGAGCAAAACTAAAAAAATAAGTTATTATTACACGTTACTTATGAAACAAATTTTGGTCATCTTTGTAAAACAGACTTAAGTCTGTTCTACGATTTTTATAAAGGGTTAGCAAACTTTGCATACGAATACGATGAGTTTAGTACCTTATCGGTGAAATTCGTTTAATATTTGGCAGAATATTGTTTTCGAATTTGAATTCCGAATATTGAACAAGGAATTATGAATGATGAAGTTTTTCCATTCTAAATTCGATGTTCCTTGTTCGTTATTCATTATTCACTTTTGGGCTCTGGATTGACCAGGTTAGGACTTTGGAAGTGTAATTTTAAGCAAACATATATTTATTTGTTATCTTAAAATATCTTGCACAAATGTTTTTATAGAAAGGGAAAAGATATTGTTCAAATATATTGCACTACTAAAAGCTATCAACGTTGGTGGTCATACAGTTAAAATGGATTATCTTAAAAAACTTTTTGAGCAAATGAGTTTTGAAAAAGTTGAAACATTTATTGCAAGCGGTAATGTTGTTTTTGAAACAAAATCCAAAACTGTTGATTTAATAAAAAAGCAAATTGAAACTGAATTAGAAAAATCTCTCGGTTACAAAGTTGCAACATTTATCCGAATAACAGATGAACTTAAAACTATTTCAGAGTACAAAGCTTTTAAAGAATCAGACTTGAGTGATGGAAACAACACATTGTACATTGGATTTTTAGATAGTACTCCGTCTAAAGAAAATCAGAACAAAGTTAATGCTATGCAAGATGCTGCAAATGAATTTCATTTCCATAGCAAAGAAATGTATTGGCTTTGCAGAAAAAACTTCAGCGATTCCGGTATTTCCGGAAAAACTTTAGAAAAAGCATTGGGAATGGAAACAACTATCCGTAATTCAACAACAATTAGGAAGATTGCTTTAAAGTATTGTAACTAAAATATGCAGTTAATGTTTTGGCAGTGTTTTTTTTAACTGACTTTAGAACAAAGATGCTTGCATTCCAATTCCATTTACTTTTTGTAATTCCTTTTGTCTTTGTTTTTGAAAATCGTAAAAATCATTAAGCCACTTTTCAATCTCAATGATTCCATCATATATATACCAACTCCAAACATGCGGATTAGGATCTCCATCAGAATCTGGAATAAATTCTTTAAAATAATTTTCCTTTAAATAGGTTATAAACAACCAGGCAATAGAGTAATCTTCTATTTCAATTTTTACAGGTGGCTTAACATTAAATTTCGGATAACCAAAATCTATTCCATTAGCTCTGTCATCTTCCGAAAGATACTCAGCTGTATATCTGCCCAATCTTTTAAAGCGGTCGTACCAGTCGCAGTTTTCACCATGTTCAAATAACATATAATGATTCGGATAATCTTCGTTTTGAAAAATATAAACGAATCCCTGATTGTATGATCTTCCCATAATTCAAATCCAGTTTTTAGTTACTTTATCAATTTTATTCATTTGCTTTATTGTAAAGTCGAGTGCTTTGATTACCAGTTCAAGATGATCCAATTCAAAATGTAGTTTCATATCTTTTCGTGCTGATAAATATTTATGCAGAACAGGATAACCTCCAATGTTAAATTTAAAAACCTCCTCTGAAACATTATTAAAGCATTCATTTTTGTTGATGAAAAGTTTTCCGATTTTCTTTTCAAATGTGAAACTAATTTCTTCAACTATATGATTTCCCTCTCCCATAAAATTTCCGACTGAATTATTTTTTTCAATTTCAAGTAAGTGAACTTTTATCAGTTCGTTTCCTAATTCTGATAATTCTTTAAAAACTTTCTTGTCATCAGGAAAAGGAATTCTTGGAAAATCAATTTTTAAAAACTCTGCATACTTGCTACGATAGGTGGGGCTGTACAATATGGCATAAATGTAATTAAAAATTTCTATTGGAGAAATGTGCTTTGCTGAATATTGGTCTTGAATTTTTTCAATAAACTTTTCATTGATATTAGAAAGTGAATCATTTGCTGAAATTGTCAATGGAAAAGCGTAAGAACCTCTATCGTGTGAGCAAGTTTTCATTTCAATTAAAGTATCAGAAACGATTGCATGCTCATAACCAATAGTTGTCGTTTGTCTTGGAATTACTAAGAAGAGATTTTTGGAATCAATGCTTTTGTAAAATTTATCCCTTGCTCTAATCACAAGTTTTGAATCGTAATATAATTTTCTTGTGTCAAACGGTCTGTATAAAAGAGGTCGAATAAGAGAACTGTCTGCTTTTATTGAATAGTAATCACTTACTTTTTTGAGTAATTCCTTTTCTTCATAAGCAATCAAAATCGCATCATTGTGGGTTTTAACTCCGCTTGTTTCTGTATTGAAAATATCTTTTACGGAAATAAAACTTTCATAAAATTTTTTTGATTTTTTATTCTGCTTAATGAACAAATAGAAAGGAGCATCGGGACTTATTTTTTCAACTTTTATTTCACTTAAACTTTCGCTTAGACACCATTCGTATTTTTCATGTCTGCTTCCCCAAACGTCAAAATGAAAAATTTCCTTTTCTAAATTTTTCCTTTTTGCAAATATTGAAATACAAACGCCCGCTTTAATGTCAAAAACATTTTCATTTTTTAACCCATCAGGAACTTTTTCTTTTTTATCGGCATTGCCGTGCAAGTCAAAAAAATAAATCTGATTAAACGAATTCATTAAACTTCTTCGCATCCCTCTGAAAGTAGGATTATCAAGGAACGAATGATTGGTAATTATCCCAACAATTCCTTCTTCAACCGAATCCATTTTATTCTGGGCAAAACGAATGAATTTTACATAATCATCTTGCAATGCTTTCGGATTTCTTTCTTTTAATTTTTGCCCATCAACAATTTTGTAATCTTTAATTTTGTCCTTTATCCAATCACCATTATTTTTTGAATGAATAGAGTAAGGCGGATTTCCAGTGATAACTAAAATTGGTTTGTCTTTTATTTTCTGTGCCTGCTTGCTTTCTTCGGTAAGTGCAGGTAGAAAAGGAATTCGTTGTTGGGTATTTATAGGATCAAGTGTATTGGTAAGAAAAATTTGTAAGCGTTCTTTATCCTCTAAATTGTAACCATTGTCTTTAAGAAATTGTGAAAGTTTTAAGTGGGCAATAGTGTAAGGTGCAATTAAGTATTCAAAGCCAAAAATATTTTTCAGCACATGCTCTTTCACTACAAAATCTTTTTTACCTGAACCTGTCGGAAGTTTGTCAAAAATTTGCTGCAATACTTCTACTAAAAATGTTCCCGTACCTGTTGCAAAATCTAAAACGGTTACTTTATTTCTGTCGCCAAGTCCGTCTTTTATTTTGAAGGTGTTTATAAGAATATCGTCAATTGCTCTTACAATAAAATTCACTACTTGAGGCGGGGTGTAGTAAACTCCTTTTGCTTGACGAAGTTTTTTATCGTAAGCCGCTAAGAATTTTTCATAGAGATAAATGTAAGGGTCGTAATATTCCGTGCCCTTCTTTCTTTTGCTGAAAGAAAGTGATTCGTGAATAGCCGGGAGGTCAAGGTTATTCATGATGGTCAACACTTCTTCAACAATCCATTTTGTTTCCCTGTATTCATCACGCTTTAATTCTTTCAGGAAGTCCACTAACTCTTTGATAAGTTCAAAGGAAGATGGAATGTAGTCCCAGGCATTGTTAAGATTAATGGGTTTTACATCTGCATTGAGCTTTGCTAAGAATAAACCATACACAAGATTTTGTGAAAAGGCATCTGAAAATTCACTGACCGTTAGTTCATGAAAAACGAATGACTTGAATGTTTCATAGAGTTGATACAATCTGCCTTCGGTGTGTTCAAGTTCTTGTCGTTTCAGTTCGTCAAGCAAAAAATCCTTCAGAAGTTTTGCTCTGACTGCAAGAGCTTCAGCTAATAATTTTGCATCAGCTATTTCTTTAGGTGCTTGTGAAAGAAAAGATTTTATCAGTTTCTCAACGACTGAAACTTTTGTGCTGTCAAGTTTTGCTTTCTTGTTTTCAATGTCGGTGAGAAAACAAAGAGTTTCGCGCTGCTGAATTTTTCCTTCCTTAATCCAAATCCACTCAATATAATTTGTAATTAAAATATTGTCTGAAAGTGATTGATACTTTTTAATCTGGTCGCTTTTGAGAATCTTGTCAAGGTTCTCATCAATCTTTTTGTTCTCAATGTATCCGATGATGCTTTCTGTGTGGGTTATCTTGAAATCAGGCGAACCAAATTTGCCCTCACGCTTTGGCTCATGAAGTATTTGAACTTTTGCTCCAGCCAAACTTTTAACTAAATCCTTTAATGCAGGACGGTGTGAATGTTCAGTGATGTCGCTGATTTTCTGGGACTGTAAGGTCTTAAAATATTTCTCAAACTCGGTCATTAAATCATTGTTTTTTTATGTTAAAAAATAAAAGAAAAATTCGATAGTTAATATTCAATTTCATTGTCATTTGTAGTGTCGTTGTCTTTTTACCACTTATGTCCTACTAAATTATACACTTAACAAAATGAGACCTATACACCAAATTATGGTAAGATAGGGTTGACTAATTTCAGACTTTATTTTATCAAAGTTAAATAAAGTTTCTTAATAAATCATCAACCCAAATATATTTCAATAATTTTTCGTGATAACTTCTCCCAAATTAATTAACTTACCACTAAGACATTCCAATTTACAGGAGAAACATTGTGCAAATAGAATTTATTGGGGCTGCTCGAACAGTAACAGGTTCACAGCACTTACTTCACATCAACGGTAAAAAAATTCTACTTGAGTGCGGACTCTTTCAGGGCAGGAGAAGTGAAACTTACGATAAAAATAAAAACTTTAAATTCAATCCTGCAGAAATAGATGCGCTGATTTTATCTCACGCACACATCGATCACAGCGGAAATATTCCAAATCTTGTAAGCAAAGGATTTAAAGGATTGATCTATGCAACCTCCGCAACTGTAGATCTTTGCCAGATAATGCTGCGCGATTCCGCACATCTTCAGGAAAGGGATATTGAATGGGTTAATAAAAAGAAGGCGAAAAAAGGTGAAGAGCTGTTCGAACCACTATACACATTGGAAGATGTTGAAAAGGCAATGAAACTATTTGTTGGGGTTCAGTATGATAAAACATTTGATCTTTTTCCGGGAGTACGTTTTACTTTTCAGGATGCGGGACATATTCTTGGTTCGGCGGGAGTGTTTTTAGAGATTGAAGAAAGTGGTAAAAATTTTAATTTGGGATTTTCCGGAGATATTGGAAGACCAGATTCGCCTGTAATTAAATCACCGGATGTGCTGCGTGATCTTGATGCCTTAATTATGGAATCGACCTACGGAAACAGATTGCACTCACCTGCAGAAGAAGTTGAAGAAGAGTTATCATCAGCAATAAACAACGTAATTCAAAGTAAAGGAAAAGTTATCATCCCAGCTTTTGCAGTTGGAAGAACGCAAACTATCGTTTACATGCTTCACAAACTTTTTGATCAGAATAGAATTCCAGAGATACCAATTTACGTCGATTCACCTTTGGCTGTAGATGCAACAGCAGTATTCCGTTCACACCCGGAATGTTTGGATAGAGAAACTTACCGTATCTTCCTGCAAAATGGTGAAGATCCATTTGGATTTGGAAGATTGACATACATAAAAAATACTGATGAATCAAAAGAGCTTAATGAAAAACCGGGACCAATGATAATAATTTCCGCATCCGGTATGGCAGAAGGCGGAAGAATATTACATCATCTTGCTCACAATATTGGAAATCCGAATAATTTAATATTGTTTGTGGGATATGCCGCAGAACATACACTTGCACGTAGAATTATGGATGGGGACGAAAAAGTTAACATCTTCGGTGAAGAATTTGATGTTAAAGCTAAAATAAAGAAAATGGATTATTTCTCTGCTCATGCTGATCAAAAAGAACTATTGGATTACGTTCGTCTAAATTCACCGGATAAATTAAAAAATATATTTTTAGTGCACGGTGAAGAAGATATGGCATTGCCATTTAGAGATAAATTGTTAGAAAGAGGCTATAAAAACATAGAATTTCCAGCTTCGGGGGACATAATTAATCTTTAAATAAGGAATCTTTTTTCTCTTACATTTATCTAATTTAATATTATATTTATTGTTTATAATTTCAATATACCTGTTCTTTTTCAAAAAGAACCATTTAGTATGAAATTTGGTTATCATACAATATTAACTCATAATTAAGGAGACGTTAAGAATTGAAGATCACGAAGCAATTTACAAACCGTGAAAGCAAGTCTTTAGATCAGTATTTGCAGGAAATCGGGAAAGTTGATCTTCTCACTCCAGATCAGGAGATCGAGTTAGCAATCAAGATTAAAAAGGGAGATAAATTAGCTCAGGAAAGATTAATAAAAGCAAACCTCCGATTTGTAGTGAGTGTGGCAAAACAATTTCAAAATCAGGGCTTATCTCTTGGCGATCTTATTAATGAAGGGAACATTGGTTTAATAAAAGCTGCTGAAAGATTTGATGAAACACGTGGCTTTAAATTTATCTCTTATGCTGTGTGGTGGGTAAGACAATCAATAATGCAGGCAATTGCAGACCAATCAAGAGTTGTGCGTCTTCCACTTAACAGAGTTGGAAATCTTACCAAAATCAGTAAGGCTTACAGAGATCTTGAACAGGAATATGAAAGAAAGCCCACAACTGATGAGCTTGCTCTTATTCTTGATATGACATCTGATGAGGTTGCCTATGCACTTCAAATTGCCGGAAGACAAGTATCGATGGATGCACCTTTGAAAGAAGGTGATGATGGCAAAAATTCTTTGGTTGATATTCTTCCAAATGAAGAACAGCCACTTCCTGATAATACCCTTATGACAGAATCTCTTAAAAAGGAAGTAGCAAATGTTCTTTCAACACTTTCAGAAAGAGAAGCTGAAGTAATTAAATTATACTTTGGAATTGAAGGAGATCATTCTGCAACGCTTGAAGAAATTGGTGAAAGATTTAATCTTACACGCGAACGTGTTAGACAGATTAAAGAAAAAGCTTTAAGAAATCTAAGGCAATCAAAAAGAAGCGGCAGACTGAAAGCTTATTTGGGATAGTAATAAATTATTCGTTTAATGGAGTCCACTTCCAAAGTAGCCTCCATTTTTTTTATTCAACAATTCAATAAAATCATTCGTAAAACAGACTTCAGTCTGTTAAATAAATAACAACAAACCGAAGACGTTTAAAAATTAGGCAATTGCTTTGCGCTCTTTGCGAGAAATACTTTTCACGCAAAGGACGCTGGGAAAAACCGCAAAGTTCACAAAGATAATTTTGCAACATCTTTTTTCAAGCGTCTATAAAACCTATTAACCGCTCATCTAAAACATCCCTTAATTAACCATACATAATGTAACTTTCGGATGTGGATTTTCGTCTTAAAGTTAAAAAG
>JAVHOU010000020.1:0-26161 GCA_036170275.1 Ignavibacteriaceae bacterium | reverse complement strand
ATGACTTTGCAAGAAAAAGTATTGCAACTTCATCAAGAAGGAAGCATGAATACCGCTACTAATTCCAGACTTAACATTCCAGGATTTATTATGTCTGATGGTCCACACGGTGTTAGAAATGGATTAGCAACTTCATTTCCAGTAGGGATGGGAATGGCTGCTACCTGGGATGTTGATTTGGTTTACAGAATTGGTGAAGCGATGGGGAAAGAATTTCGTGGGAAAGGAATTGATCAGCAATTAGGTCCTTGTTTGGATTTAACTTTAGATACACGCAATGGTCGTTCACCTGAAAGCACGAGTGAAGATCCATATCTTAACGCAAAAATTAATACATCAATTGTTCAAGGTATTCAGTCAACACCGGCATTAGCAACTATCAAACATTTTTATACTGAATACAGACAGATAGGTAGAACAACAAATAATTATACTTTATCACAAAGAAATTTATTGGAGCAGCACGCACTTCAATTTAGGGAAGCAATACAAATTGGCGGCGCCTTTAGCGTGATGAGTTCTTACAATTCCATTAACGGACTTAGTGCGGCTAAAAATAGCAATCTGTTAACAACAGTTTTAAGAAATGATTGGGGATTTCCATTTTATGTTGTTAGTGATTGGGGATCGATCTATAATAATCCCTGGCATGCAGTTACCGCAGGATGCGATATTGAAATGGGCTCAACTCTTTATCAGGATGCGACTACAGGATTGCTTAATCTTGTTACAACTGGGCAACTCTCTGAAAGTATAATTGATAATGCAGTTAAAAGAGTTTTAAAAACAAAATATCTTTCAGGTATGATGAATTACCGTCCGCAAGGCGACCCAACAGATGTTAACTCTTTGGAACATCAACAACTTACACTTGAAGCGGGTAAAAAAAGTTTAGTACTATTAAAAAATCAGGATAATATTTTACCGCTTGATACATCTAAAATTTTAAAGATTGCCGTTATTGGTCCGAACGCAGCTATCATGCAAACAGATGGTTCCGGCAGCAGTTGGGTTGATCCATTCTATAAAGTATCTCCGTTAGAAGGAATAGAAAAATATGTTGGTGCATTAAAAGTTTTATATGCAAAAGGATGTGAAATAGGCGGGACAACTTACGCAAGTGATATTGCTAACGCTTTAAATTATGCAAGCCAGGCAGATGTAGTAATTTTCTTTGGTGGATTGGATCCTTCGCAGGAAGGTGAAGGTTTTGATCGTGCTAATAATTCTATTGAATTACCGGGCAAGCAAAAAGATTTGATAAAATTACTTTCGGGCTTAAATAAAAATTTAATTGTCGTTCTTATTAGCGGTGGAATTTGCACAGCAACTCCATTTATAAATGATATCAAAGGATTGATTTACGGTTTCTATCCAGGGCAGGAAGGTGGAAATGCAGTTGCTCAGGTTCTTTTCGGTGATTACAATCCAAGTGGTAAGTTGCCTGTTACTATGCCTAAAACTGATTCTCAAATGCCAAATAGGTTTTCCAATGATTTAGATGCAAACTTTGGCGGCGGTTATCGTTGGTTTGATGAAAATAATTTAATTCCTCAATTTACTTTTGGGTATGGATTGAGTTACACCACTTTTGCAATGAGCAATTTCCAAATATCTCATCAAACATCTGCCACCTGGAATGAAACAATTTCTTTAAGTGTTGATGTTACCAATACCGGAAGCAGAGCGGGTGAAGAAGTTGTTCAGGTTTATGTTTCGGAAACAAATGGTGCAGTGGCTCACAATGTAAAAGATTTAAAAGACTTTAAAAAGATTTTTCTTGAACCCAACCAAACTAAAACTGTTACGTTTGAAATCACTCCGGACAAGCTTTATTATTTTTCTGAACTAGATAGTACTTATAAAATAGATTCCGGTACGTTTGCTTTTTATGTTGGTAATTCATCAGACAGCCTAATTTTCAATCATACAATTCAAATCCAACAGAGTGATGCTAAACCCGATTTGCAGATTGCAAATATCTATACTGTCCCGCGTTATCCACTTGAAGGAGACACAGTAATTTTCTTAGCAACAATTCTGAATCGAGGAACCGGTGCCAGTCCATCATCAACAGTTCATCAAGTTACATTTAAAGTTAATGGTAATATTGTAAGCCGTTCGATTGAACTTACGGACCCGATTCCAACCGGCGGAATGGTTTTGGTTTGTGGTAATGTTGGTGAGAGTAATATTAATTATTGGATAGCTGAAAAACCCGAAATTTATAACATAGAAGCAATTGTGGATGAAAATTCTTTGATACCGGAGATTAATGAAAATAATAATTCAAAAACAGTTGCACTTAAAGTTTACAACGCACCACCGATTAATCTTGCACTAAATAAAAATGTAATTGTCTCTTCAGTTGAATCAGAAAATTATCTTGGTAAATATGCTGTTGATGGAAATTACGCAACACGGTGGTCATCTCAATTCAGTGATCCACAAACTTTTACATTAGATCTTGGACAATTGGAACATTTCAATCAAATAAGAATTTCCTGGGAATCAGCTTATGGGAAGGAATATTTTATTGAAGCTTCTGAAAATGGCACAACCTGGAATAAGATAATTGAGCAAACAAACGGCTTTGGTGGAATCGAAAAATGGACGACAGATGCTAATGCAAGATATATTCGTTTAACGGGAACAAAACGCGGAACTGAATGGGGATATTCCATTTACGAATTTGAAGTTTTCAATATAGACTCATTATCAAGTGGAAATGATGACAAAGAAAATCTTCCGCTTAAATTTTCTTTGAGTCAAAATTATCCTAATCCTTTTAATCCAAACACAACTATTCAATATCAATTACCAAAAAATGAATTTGTGGCTTTAAAAATTTATGATGTACTAGGCAGGGAAGTATCCACTCTTGTAAATGAATATAAATCTGCGGGTAATTACAAGTTAAACTTTGATGCAAGCAATTTGAGTAGTGGAGTTTATATATACACCATCCGCTCTGCAGATAATGTGCTCTCAAAAAAAATGATATTACTGCGATAACTTTTGTTTGATGAATAAGTTTTTTTTTGGCTTATTATTTTAATAAGCTGCTCTTATTACTTTAATAAATAGGACACTTCCATTTCTTAATTTTCTTCCTTTTTTAAGCAAGAATTTGAAAAAAATCTTTACTTACCGCTGGTATTATAATTGTCTTTCCAATATTAAATAATCTACTACTTTATTATAATTTAGCAATCACAAAAAGAAATTTTGAGGAGTGCTATGAAATATTTTTACAGAGTTTTTAGAGCAAATATATTTCCCATCATTTTATTTTTTCTATATTCAAACATTTCTGCACAAGTTGCAAACTTAGAAGCTACAATGAGCTTGAAACAGATTGATGGCATTAGAATACCTTTCCAGAATGGATTTGCAGTACCAACGTTTGAAAAACAGAGCAGACAAATTATTAATCTAAAAGGTGAATGGAAAAAACAAAGATTTACTGCTAATGATAATATAACTTTGGCAAAACGAGATGCTGTCGGATATCAGAATCTTATTAATGAAGCGGCAAACAGAAATACTTCCTCTTTTGATGATAGCGGATGGGAAACAAAAATTTTACCCGCAGTTGAAAATAAAATGAATACATATCCAACTGTTCCGGAATATTACCAGGATGGAGTTTGGTACAGAAAATCTTTTAATGTGGATACCGCTGATTCCGGTAAATTTATAAAACTGATGTTCTATGCAGTTAACTATGTGGCAGATGTTTGGTTAAATGATGTTTATCTTGGATATCACGAAGGTGGTTACACGCCTTTTGCTTTTGATGTTTCCTCTGCTTTGAATTACGGTGGTAACAATGTTCTTGTTGTCAGAGTTGATAACCCCGCTTGGGGCAGCAGAAATGATATTGTTCCATACACACAATGTGATTGGTTTAATTACACAGGAATTATTCATGATGTTTATTTAGAAATTTCAGACCCCGTTTCAGTCATCCGTACAAACATAGTACCACAAAACATTTCTGGCGATATTCAAACAACAGTTGTATTGTTCAATAAAAGCGATATTGATCAGAATGTTGATGTAACGATAGAAGTTTTTAATGCTGATGTCAATTCGTCAAACATTTCAAGTGAATTCACTTCAGATATTATCGGAACATCTGCATCAATTTCAGGATTAAATCAAAAATCAATTTTGATTAAGAATGATTCTGTTAAAGTTTGGCGAACTGATTTGGCGGTTAATAATCCGCTGCTTTGGTCACCTAAAAACCCAAATCTTTATGTAATGAAAGTTACAATTAAGCAAGGCGAAAATACTTTGGATGAGTACTATACTCAATTCGGCATTAGGACTATAAGAGCAAACGTTGACAAAGTTTATCTCAATGATAATCCTGTTTTCTTTCCGGGTATTGCAAGACATGAAGATCATCCTGTTTTTGGAAGAAGCATTCCGATTGATTCTATCTATTCTGATTTATTAAAAGTAAAGGGATTGAATGCACTGATGTTGAGAACTGCACACTATCCAAACCATTTATATACTTATCAAATTGCTGATAGATTGGGCATCGCAATAGTTGAAGAAATACCAGTTTGGTGGTTTGATACAACTTTGGCTTGGATAATTCAGAATAATTCAAGATTGATTCATCAGCAAATGTTTCGTGAGATGGTATTTAAAGATTATAATCGTCCATCTATTTTATTATGGAGCACAACAAATGAATGTCTTGATGTTGACAATCGAAAGGCATTTATAACAAAAGTAAATCAGGACCTAAACTTCAATTACAAAGATGGCAGATTAATAACACAATCAGCGGCGGCAGATAGACCAGGCGCTACTGATG
Organism: Ignavibacteriaceae bacterium; assembly: GCA_036170275.1. GTDB lineage: Bacteria > Bacteroidota > Ignavibacteria > Ignavibacteriales > Ignavibacteriaceae > IGN3. The sequence continues at coordinate 21,324 of JAVHOU010000020.1, read as the reverse complement.
CATCTCAAGCAGCTTGCGATGTTGCTGGTTGGACAATGTATTTTGGAATCTTTCATGGTGGAACTTATTATGATGGAACAAGATACTTTTTAGGTTATGCAAATCTTGCTTATCCAGAAAAACCAATCCTTGATACTGAGTTCGGATATTGGTCAGGTGAATTAAATGCGATTGGAGGACAGCAAACACAACTCACAGCTTTCACTGAAACATTCAATGCGTTTACTTATAGAGCTTCTGTTATCAGAACAGATGGAACTTATCGTGATGGCGGATATTTAATGGGTATAACCTGGTGGTGCATTTTTGATTGGTATTCACATCAGCATTCAAATGGCTTTCAGAGTATGGGGTTGTACCGGATGAATCGGGATTCATTAAAATTAGCAGGAATAGCTTTAAGAAATGCTTACCAGGTATTTTATAATATTGGTGGGACTGTAACAGAGATTAGTGAAAATCAAAACTTAATTTTACCGGATAAATTTTCACTTGAACAAAACTTTCCAAATCCATTTAATCCTGAAACAAAAATTGTTTATAGCATTCCGCAAAGCGAATATGTTAGCATAAAAATTTATGATCTGCTGGGAAGAGAAATAACTAAACTCGTAAATGAAAATCAACCTGCTGGAAATTATAAAATAAATTTTGACGCTGATTTTTATAATCTAAGCAGTGGTGTTTATATATATAAAATTGACGCTGGTAATTTTTCATCTATTAAGAAAATGATTTATTTAAAATAGAATTATAGAACTCGACACACTTATTAAAATAATAAACGCCACTTATCAATTTAATAAGTTAAAATAAATGCGCCATCGGATTTTCTTTTTAAATTAGAGTTTATGAAAGTATTAGCACTTCAAAATAGATGGCATTATTTGTGTCTTAATTTATGGTCATAAATTAAATTATAAATAAAAGTGAATGTAGTTTTTTCATTTATAGATGTATTGGTCTTAATTGCATATCTAATCATTGTGCTTAGTTTGGGTTTAATTTATTCGAAACGTAATGATGAAACCTACGAAGGTTATTTTTTAGCCGGCAGAAACATTGGATGGTTTACTGTTGGTATTTCGATCTTTGCTACAAACATTTCCAGTGAACATTTTATTGGATTAGCTGGCTCTGGTTCAATGCGCGGATTAGCTGTAGGGCAGTTTGAGTTGATGGCTATTTTTACTTTGATTTTTTTAGGATGGATTCTTGCTCCGATATATTTAAAATCCGGAGTCGTAACTGTTCCTGAATTTCTTGAGAAAAGATTTGACAGGAGAATAAGAAAATTTTTTGCTGCATTTTCCATTGCCATTTATATCTTCACAAAAATTCTTGTTTCACTTTTTGCTGCGGGGTTGCTCTTCTACAAAATTTTTGGATGGAATATTTATGCAACATCAATCATCATTGTGTTAATTACCGGTTTATACAGTATTACAGGCGGAGCAAACGCTGTAATACGTACGCAATTATTTCAGGGAATTATTTTAATTGTTGGAGCAGTTATTCTTTCACTCTTCGGCTTAAACGCAGTAGGTGGATTTTCCGGATTAGAACAAAAGCTGCCTGCTGATTTTTTTAATATGTTTAAAAAAATATCCGATCCTGATTTTCCCTGGACAGGAATATTATTTGGTGCACCAATTATCGCATTTTGGTATTGGTGTACAGATCAATACATAGTGCAAAGATTGTTGAGTGCAAAATCTATCAACGACGCCAGAAGGGGAACATTACTTGCAGCATTTCTTAAAGTCTTACCAATATTTATTCTTGTTTTACCCGGACTAATCGCAGTAGCTCTTTATCCGGAAATTAATGGAGACGAAGCTTATTCCGCTTTAGTTGCAGGTGATTTACTTCCAATCGGATTAAAAGGAATTGTTGTTGCCGGATTATTGGCAGCCATTATGTCATCTCTTGCGGGCGCATTCAATAGTACATCGGCGCTATTTACAAATGATTTTTATAAAGTCCGGTATCCTGAATCCAATGAAAGAAAATTAGTACTCGTCGGAAGGTTAGCAACCACGGCGATAGTTGTTTTAGCAATATTGATTGTTCCACTGGTAAAATTAATGAGCTCACACATTTATTTGTTTTTACAAAGTGTACAATCATTTGTCAGTCCGCCAATAACAGCCGTTTTTCTTTTTGGTTTATTTTCCCAAAAGATAAATGCAAAAACTGCAATCATAACATTAATCATTGGTGAAACAATTGGGATTAGTAGATTGCTGCTTGAGATACTTAGTAATATGGGTATGCAATTACATCCAGTATTTTTGTGGATTTTGGGAATCAGTTTTCTTCATTTTGCAATTTTCCTCTTTATCTTAAGTGTGGGTACAATATTATTATTAAACACTTTTGTCCAAGTAAGTGTCAACCAATTCATACTTGATATACAATACTCGATTACTGATAGTTTTCAGGAATTAAGAAGTAATTTAGCAAGTATTAAAACGATAAGTAGTTTAAAATCTAATTTTGTATTATCTGCGTTTATATTAATAATAATTTTAGGAGTTTGGAGTCTTTGGTATTGAAAAATTTCGCATTTCCATTAATTAATTCATATAGGATTGGAAAAGTTTTCCAACCCTGCAATTATAAATGTTCAATAAAAGAGAGGTAAGTTATGAAGCAACTTATTCAGCTTGTTCTTCTGCTTGTATTAGGTGTTTCGTTATCTGTCACTAAAGGGCAGGTAATAGAAAGTTTTGATACGGATCTTTCTGCTGATTCTACATATCAACTGAACACAGAAGGTCCTCCGAGTCGTATGGATTATACACTCGACAATTCAGATTTTAAGGAAGGAACCGGTGCTGGTCTCGTGAATTATGTTATCGGTTCTTTTTGGGACTGGGGTAGTTATGCTCAATTAATAAAAAGAGTTCCTGATGGCGAACCATTATTGGATTGGTCAACAAGTGATTCTATTTCAATCTGGATTAAAGTTCTTAATGCTCCTAAACAGCCCGAGCTAATGGTCTTCAGAATTCAGCTTGCAGATCGTCCTAATGAAACCGATCCTCTTGAACAATACATATATGAAAATGCTACTGTTTTAGACGGAGTTCACGATTGGTATGAACTAAAGGTCCCTCTTTTTGAAAGACCACAAGATGATTCTCAAAGTCTAATTCCAGATAGTACTGGATTTATATTAAATCCTGCAGGATGGGGTGGTTTTACATATAATAATAAAAAACTAGATTTTGATAAACTCGTCGGTTATAACATATCAGCGATCGTATCAGGTTATACAGCTGGGACACATCTGCCCGCAGATTCAGTAGTTGTTATGTTTGATGAATTTAAGAGATTTGGTTTAAAAGCAGTTCCTGCAATTATTTTCAATGGAGTTGCTTACGGTCCTTCTATTGTTCAACCTGCTTGGTCTTGGGGTCAATCTACAATAGGAGTTGAAGAAGGTGCTGGTCCTGTGACAAATTCAAATGCCATCAAATGGGTTCAAGGTAATGAATATGGAAATGGTTGGACAGGTGTGGGTGTTAATGTTGCACCTCCTTTCAATCTCGCCGGAGCGTGGACTAAAGATAGCTTACAATTTAAAATGAAAGCTGAAAGCGGTGTAGGTGTTTTACGTCTTCAGTTAGAAGATGGTACGGCTGGCGGTAAACGTGGTTGGAATTTTACACCTACAGATGACAATCAATGGCACACATATAAAGTTGCTTTGCAGGACCTTATTTATCCTCCGGGTGAACCTCCAGCCAATTACGGTCCAATTGATTCTTCTGCAATAAGTGTTGTTGGAATGATGGCTGAAGCTTCTGGCATTGCCGGTAAAGTTATTTATATAACAGATTGGTGGACGGGTAATCCTGAATTTGATGTTATCCCGCCAGATGCTCCATTAAATGTTTCTTCATTCACCGGAGTTAATCAAAATATTGTATTGTGGGAAGATGTTCCCGGTGAAACAGGTGAAACTTATGATGTTTATTATAGTACTAGTCAGATTACTGATGTTAAAGCTTCAGGAGTAGAAACTGTTGCTTTAAATATTGCAGAAAACACTAATTTAGCCGAACATATTTTAATTGCACCCGGGAGCAATCAAGATGTTACTTATTACTACGCAGTTATCTGTAAAGATGCTTCTGGAAACAAGAGTACTGTAAGCGTAAACTCCGCTCCATTAACAAATACAGCAAAGGGAGTTACAACAATATCAATGAATCCACCTGCAAATTTTGCTGCAGATGGTGATTTGACTGAATGGCAGTCAATTACTCCTTTCAGAATGTATCCGTCAGATGGTAGCGGGCACATAGTTACAAATGATAAAATTGATGGAGATGCTGATTGTTCAGCTAATGTTTGGGTAGGTATGGATGCAGATTATCTTTATGTCGCTTTCGATGTATTCGATGATATCTTCACCCCTGATATATCAAGTGATAGTTGGATGAATGATGCACCCGATTTATTTATTGGGTTGTATAACTATCATGGTCTGTCTCATACTAGTTATAAAAGAGGTGCTCAACCAGACTATCATTTTAGGTTTGCATACAATAGAGTAATTCTGGATAACCTTGGTGCTGTTGTTGACACTATTGATAGTGGAACAGGGAATTACTTCTACGGTGAAGCAATCGGTACTGGCTATAGAGTAGAATTCAGAGTAAAGTGGACAGATCTTGCTGCTTTTGGCAGCGATAATGTATTTACACCTACTGAAGGATTTAGAATTCCTATCGATTTTGAAATTAATGATGCTGATGGTGCCCCTAGAGAGGGAAGGTTAACATACGCTGATAGTCAAGATAAATCTTATCAGGATGTTTCCCGTTGGACATATACTTGGATTGGAAATCTATGGAATCCGGTTGGTGTTGAACAAGAAGGACAGCCGGTTACAGATTATAATCTTGCACAGAATTATCCGAATCCATTTAATCCAAGCACCCAAATTAAATTTGCAATTAAGGAAACCGGGAAGGTATCCTTAAAAGTATTTGATATGCTTGGCAGACAAGTGGCAACACTTGTAAATAATCAATTAGCAACAGGAAGTTATACTATTAATTTTAATGCTGCTGATTTAGCAAGTGGTATATATTTTTACAGGTTAGAGAGCGGTTCATTTGTTCAAACAAATAAAATGATGCTGCTTAAATAATTTCTTAAAGGCACGGTGCAAGCCGTGCCTTTCTATTTTAATATAATTTGGCATTAGGAGAATTATAATTTTATCAGGGAAACGAAATGAATAAGATTGATCAGTTAATAAATTGCACATCAAACCCTAAGAAAATAAAAAAACTATTAACTTTATTTGCTGTGTTAGTATTTTCAGTTTCAGTTTTTGCAGGAACAACGGGAAAAATTTCCGGCTATGTTACCGATAAAGAAACCGGTGAACCTGTTGTTGGTGCAAATATTATTATTGAGGGTACTTATTTAGGTGCCGCCTCAGATCTTGAAGGATATTATTCTATTAGTAATATACCGCCGGGAGAGTACCGTGTTATTTTCAGTGCAGTTGGATTTCAAAAAATAATTGTAGAAAAAGTTCTTGTAAATATAGATCTAACTACAAAAGTTGATTTGAAACTTAATATTGCTGTCATTCAGCTTGGGCAGGATGTTGTTGTTACATCCCAAAGACCATTGGTTCAAAAAGATTTAACTTCGACCTCAGTTACAATATCATCAAGCGATATAAAGATGATGCCTGTTGAAAGCATCGGGCAAATTGTAAATCTGCAGGCAGGTGTTATTGATGGACACTTTAGAGGCGGCAGATCTAATGATGTTGCTTATCTTATTGATGGTGTTGCGGTTACTGATGCTTTTAACGGAGGATTTGGCGTGCAGGTTGAAAATTCATCTGTTAGACAGATGGAAGTTATTAGCGGTACTTTTAATGCTGAATATGGACAGGCACTTTCCGGTGTTGTAAATATTGTTACTCAAAGCGGATCGGATAAGTTTGAAGGTTATGTTACAGGTTATGTAGGAAATTACTTTACAAATCATTCTGGTTTATTCAAAAATTTGGATAAACCATGGGAGAACCTTGCCCAAAGAAATCTTCAGCTTACATTAAGCGGACCAATATCACCGATTAAAAATCTTTACTTTTTTGTTACAGGAAGATATTACAAAAACAATGGATATCTGTACGGGCAAAGAATTTTTAATGTTACAGATGATGTTCCATTCTTTCCTAATCCTAGTGATCAGACTTTCTGGATTCCTAGAAATACCGGTGATGGTGCTTATGTATCAATGAATCCCGAAAGAAAATATTCCGCAAATGCAAAATTAACTTATGCACTTCCGGAACTTACTATTATGTACAGTACGTTCTGGGATGATAATGAAAACAGATATTATGATCATGGTTTTTCATTAACTCCTGATGGTGTGATGACTCATTACAGAACTAACTTAATTCACAATCTTCAGTTCACTTATTTCCCGGCATCAAATACAGTTCATTCTTTAAAGCTTTCTGCAAACTATTACGATTATAAAGGATATTTATATCCGGATTATCCAATTAATAATGATACATCTAGTGCGGATTACAATCCTTACGGAATTGATCCGAGATACGTTAGACCTGATCAGGGTATTCCAACCTCCGGATATACTTTTAGAGAGGGTGGAAACCAGACGGGAAGATATAAAAGATATACAAATACTTTTATTGCGCAATATTCATACTCATCGCAAGTATCTAAAGAGCATAAAATTGGTGCAGGTTTAGAAGGAAAATATTATGAAATATTTAGTCAGAATAAGGATATAATTAATTTAACAGAAGGTCAGCTTGATCCGGCAGGTAATGTATTGTTTACACCTGGCTATCCAGATAAAGGTACGATTACCGATCGAGGTTCTTATATAGAGTATTTGAGAAATCCTTTCGAAATATCCGCTTATGTTCAGGATAAAATGGAATATGATATTATGATTATCAATGCTGGAGTAAGATTTGATTATTTTAATTCAAATTCATCTTTACCTGTGGATTTAAGAAATCCTCGCCACAATCGTCTCTATCCCGGAGCGATACTAACCTACCCTGGAGCGGACTCTGCTAATGCAAACAATTGGATTTTAGACATGAGGAAAGCCGATGCGAAATTTCAAATTAGTCCGCGTTTAGGTGCATCATTCCCAATTACAGATCAGGGAATTATTAGATTTTCTTATGGTCACTTCTTTAAGATTCCGTCATTTGAAAACCTATATTCAAATCCTAACTTTATAGTTCAACCAAGCGGTAGTCTTTCTTCATCAACTGGTAATCCAGATCTTAATGCTGAAAAGAATGTTATTTATGAAATCGGCTTGCAGCAGGTATTGTTTGAAAATCTTTCCTTAAATTTTTCTGTTTATTATCGTGACATAAGAAACTGGCTTGGTATGGAAATTATAAATACGTACGAAGGATTTAAATATGCTAGGTTTATAAATCGTGATTATGCAAATGTTAAAGGATTTATAATTTCACTCGATAAACACTTTGCAAATTATTTTGGACTAAAATTGGATTATACATTCCAGATTGCACAAGGTAATGCATCGGATCCACGTGCCGTATTTAATAATAATCAGACAAACCCACCTATCGAAGAAACCAAAAGTGTTGTTCCTTTGGACTGGGATCAACGACATACATTAAATCTTAATCTAAATGTTGGTGTCCCCGGTGATTGGACAGTTGGAATGATATTCCAGTATGGCTCTGGTCAGCCATATACCGAAGATACTAGAGTATCACAAGGAGTAAGATTTGAAAACGGAGGAATAAAACCCACGTATTATAATGTCGATCTTAGAGCAGAAAAAACTTTCGATGTTTTTGGCTTTTCAGTTAACACATACTTGATGATATACAACTTGCTTGATATTAAAAATGAGTTTGGAGTTTATTCAACAACCGGCAGAGCAAATGTTGATCTTAATACCCAGTATTACCGAGATAGTGATATCGTCGGTCTTAACACCATCGAACAATATGTTAACAATCCCGGAATGTATTCTGCTCCTCGTGAGATCAGGCTGGGATTAGGATTAGGTCTTTAGAGAATTTAAACGGAGAAAATAATGTTAAAGAAAATACTTTTTATACTTATAACAATTTTTATTTCTGATATCGGCTTCTCACAGGTTAGTGATCAGATCCAGAAATATAGAAATGAACCAAAAGGAAATGTTGAATACCGTAAAGAAGGAATAATGGATGGTAACCAAGTCAGAACACTTTTCTATAATAACGGAGAAGTTGGTCACTGGCCTGATCAACCAAGCGGTGAATGGCCTAAAGGTACGGGTCATTCTTATCTTGATGGCGTTGCTGTTCTAATAGCATCAGAGGTTACTACACCTGGTGGTCAAATTGTTCATCCTCTCCAAACTTCTTATCGTGAATGGATGGACAAGGACCCGCAAACAGGTGAAATTTGGGGATTAGAGCCGATACCAGGCTATTCAAACCCTGATCAGGTGAATGAATATCCATTAGAAAGAAACAGCCCTGCAATAAATTCGAATCCACATTCCTGGCCTAAAATCTGGCCTGCTGCCCTTAATCTAACTCCAGAATGGAATAGGTACTGGTACGGTTATTTCGGTAGGGGTGTCATTAACTCGGATTTCGAAACATTCTTTGCGATGGATGATTCGCGAGATAAAGAATGGATTAGGGCTCCCTTTAATTATTATCCTCTTGCGTCCGATCCGGATAGAGCTGGTTTGGGGCTGCGGGTTGAGGTGAGAGGATTTCAATGGTCGCACGTTCTGGCTGAAGATATTATTTTCTGGCATTACGATATAGTAAACCTTGCAGATTTTACTTACCCCAAAACATTTTTTGGTTTTTATACAGATTGCGGCGTTGGTGGAACAGATGATTCCGGAGATGATAATGCATCGTTTGATAAGGTACTTGATTTAACCTACTGTTTTGATACTGATGGATTAGGAACTCCAAATAACTGGAAAACAGGATACTATGGATATGCTTATTTGGAAAGTCCGGGAAACGGAACTAACGGTATAGACGATGATGAAGATGGAATGATTGATGAAAAACGTGATGATGGTATTGATAATGATGGAGACTGGGTTGGGTACACAGATTTAAATCATAATGGCAAATGGGATGCAAGTGAAAATGAACCTTTAAATAATGATGTTGGAAAAGACGGTGTTGGACCCTTTGACAGGCAATATATAGGACCAGATGAAGGTGAAGGTGATGGAATACCTACGGATGGTGAACCTAATTTTGATAAAACAGATAAAGATGAATCAGATCAAATTGGTTTAACTGCAGTTTCAATTTATAGATTAGGTGATGGAGGAACTGGCGGTGGATGGCCAAAGGATGATGAATCGATGTGGTTAAAAATGAGTTCAGCCACATTTGATACATCACTTCATAATGCTAATATCAGTATAGTATTTGCATCAGGTCCCTTTCCATTAAATCAAGGACTTAGAGAAAGATTTTCAATGGCACTTTTGTTTGGTGAAAATCTTGAAGAGATAATTTTTAATAAAGAAACTGTTCAGGAAATTTATAACGCTAATTATAACTTTTCTAAACCTCCAATCAAACCTGAATTAACTGCTGTTGCAGGGGATAAAAAAGTTTTTCTTTACTGGGATAATTTTGCTGAAGAATCACGCGATCAGTTTATGGGATTTGAAAATAATGATCCTACACAAGGTCCAAAAAAAGATTTTGAAGGATATATGATTTATCGAAGTACAGAAGCAGAGTTTAATGATATCAAAGTTATAACTGATTCAAAAGGTTCTGCAATGTATTGGAAACCAATTGCAAGATTTGATTTAAAGGATGGTATTAAAGGACCTGATCCTGTTGGAATTAATGGTGCACATTTTTGGAGAGGTGATGATACCGGGTTAAGGCATTCTTATGTAGATACCGATGTTCAAAACGGACAAAGATATTATTATGCTTGTGTATCATATGATATGGGTGATCCGAATAAAGGAACAAAAGGTTTGCAGCCTTCTGAGTGTACAAAAATTATTACGGAAGACTTTGCAGGTAATATTCAATTTGTGGATATAAACTGTGCTGTTATTACACCTAACTCTCCTGTTGCTGGCTATGTTCCTCCGCAGATTGCAGGAAATACAAAACAAATTGCTTCAGGTGTTGGTACCGGATCATTAAACGTTAACATTTTAAATCCTAATGCAATTTTAAATGGAGCCCAGTACAATGTTTCATTTAATTCTACTTCCGCATATCCGCTCTATAAAACGTTATCATATAAAGTAATCCGAACATTTGAAGGTAAAACTGATACTCTACCTTTTACTGTGGATACAACTTCAATTGGAAGTGGTCGGGTTAGTCAACCATTTGATGGAATGGCATTAACAGTTTTGAATGATACAATTGTTTCAGCAATAGATTCAACAACAGGTTGGTTAGTTGGAAATAGTAACCTTGCTATGAGAGTATTTAAAGATCAGACAAAAATAAAAGGCGTTCCTTGGCCTGCAGATTATGAAATTCGTTTTTATGGTTCACCTCAAGATACTTGCTATCTTCTATCGGCTCCTTTGTACCGAAAGTTTCCGGTGAATATCAAAGTATGGAATAAAACTGAAAATAAATTTTCTAAAATTGCTGTGAAAGATGTTGATGGCTCACAATCTTTAACTGTCGGCGATACGATTCAAGTTCTGGAATTTAATAATGGAATAGTCTCTACGGCTAATGTTCGGTTTGCATGGGATGTTTCTTACGGATATCCATTTAATCCAAATGAAACTCCTGTTGAACCGGTGGAAGGAGATAAGTTCCAAATTTCCACCACCAAGACATTTAAAACTGGTGATTACTTCACTTATTCAACTGTTCCTGTAATGGTAGATAAATCGCTTGCAAATGATGCCCTTTCAAAAATCGATGTTGTGCCAAATCCATATCTTGGTGCAGCAACCTGGGAAAGAAGAAACCTAAACTCTACTGGTCGCGGCGAACGCAAGATTGATTTTATAAATCTTCCTGCAGTATGTACTGTAAGAATTTATACGATCACGGGTGCATTAATCAAAACACTTACAAAAGATTCTGGTTATTTAAATGGATCACTGTCCTGGAATCTGGTCACAGAAGATGGTATGGATGCAGCATATGGAGTTTATTTATATCACGTCGATGCACCGGGAGTTGGTGAACATATTGGCAAATTTGCTCTAATTAAATAGCGGAGATATTTAAATGAAAAACAAAATAATAATAACTTTTCTCTTGATTAGTTTGATACTTCCGCAATTTTTTGCGCAAGGATTTATATCAGATGTTTCTAAAAAAGGAACTACTGCAGCGCCTTTTCTTTCAATTGGGCAAAGCGCCAGAGCAATAGGGATGGGCAGTGCATTTGTAGGCGTGGTAAATGATGTTAGCTCCATATACTGGAATCCTGCAGGTTTAACTAAAACACAAGGTATAAATGTTTTATTCGATCATACACTTTGGATTGCTGATATCAAATACAACTACCTTGCTGCCAGTTACAATCTTGGTGATCTTGGAACAATCGGTTTTAGTTATACCGGTTCAGATATTGGTGAGATGAATGTTACAACTATTGCTAAACCGGAAGGAACTGGCGAAACTTTTTCTTCAACACAGGCAGCATTTAGTTTAGCTTATGCAATACAATTAACTGAAAACTTCTCAATTGGTTTCAGTCCGAAATTTATTTATGAAAGTATTTGGAGAATGAATGCCTCAGCATTCGCTTTGGATCTTGGTGTTCAATATGTAACACCATTTGATGAAGCTGTGCTTGCAATGTCAATCTCCAACTTTGGAACATCAATGCAGTTATTAGGGAATTCAAATCTTGTACTACACGATCTCGATCCTGCTAACAGTGGTAATAATGGAGATATACCAGCTTACCTGGAAACAAACTCATGGTCTTTGCCGTTAACATTTAGAGTTGGTGTAGCGTATAACCCTATTAAAACCGAAATTCATAAGCTTACGGTTGCTGTTGATGCAATGCATCCGAGCGATAATTATGAAAGTATTAATATTGGTGCTGAGTATTCATTTAATGACTTTGTGTTTTTCAGAGGTGGATATAAATCATTATTTCTCGATACTTCTGAAGAATCGTTTTCAGTAGGTTTTGGAATTAAACAACTTCTGATAGGTAATGTTGCTTTAATGATTGATTATGCATATCAGGATTTTGGAAGATTCTCGGATATTCAGAAGTTTACTTTAGCAGTTTCTTTTTAATCTGATTAAAGCCCTCTTATAAATTTATTTTATAAGAGGGTTTTATGTCTAATAAAAAATGTGGCAGGATGAAATCCCAAATACAATTAGCAATTATTCTACTTATTCTCACTTCGCATTTTTCCATCATTGCAAATATATATAAAGGTGCAGAGTACAGAACTAAAGATGCTTTTACTTACGGCAGATTTGAAGTAAGAATGAAAGCTGCACACCGTGTCGGAATGCTATCATCCTTCTTTACATATTTTGATGGAACTCCATCGGATCCATGGGCAGCTTACAAATGGAATGAAATTGATCTTGAGATTATGGGAAGGTATGATGATAACATTCAATTTAATACGATTACTCCGGAGGGAAACCACGTCAGTCATTATCCAATGAGTGCTTCTCCTGGTTTAGATTATCATACTTATGCGTTTGAATGGACCCCGGATTATGTTGCCTGGTTTGTTGATGGCGTTGAAGTTTTAAGACAAACCGGAGATCATATTGCAACATTGATCAGACCACAAAAAATAATGATGAATGTTTGGAATCCACTTAATGAAAACTGGGCTGGTATTTTTAACCCTTTATCCCTTCCGGCATTTGCATTTTATGATTGGGTAAGCTATTACTCTTATACACCAGGCTCTGGAAATTATGGAACAGAAAATAATTTTACACCTGATTGGATAGATAATTTTGATTCTTATGATACGACACGCTGGGAGAAAGTTATTCACACATTTGGTGGCAACGGTTGCGATTTTATTGAGGAAAATGCTGTGTTCGATAATGGCAAATTAATTTTATGTTTAACCAATTCTACTGACTTAGGATATACCGATATTAACCCTCCTGCAGTGTTGTGGGCTCGTACCAATTCTACAAACAAAGTCAGTGTCATGTTTTCAGAAGAAGTGGACAAGACAGATGCTGAAAATATCTCGAAGTATTTTATCACTTCAACAGGAGTATCAATAACAAATGCTGTTCTTAAACCTGATTTAAAAAGTGTTGATTTAATAGTGACCGGCTTAGATTTAAATAGTTCAAATTTATTAATTATCTATTCAATTAAAGATCGAGCACCTGTTCCAAATTCTTCAGTTACTCAAGCTAAATCAATCATAATGTCAAACCCACTTACATTTCCAGTGAAGATCAATTGCGGCGGTACGGCTGCATTGGATTATTTACCGGATGCAAACTTGAATCAAAATACAGATTATGGTTCAATGGATGGAACTATAAAAAATTATGATACTGCTTTGCAGATAAGTGGAACGGATGAAGATATTATCTATCAATCTGAAAAAAATTGGCTGGCTGGTTATAAAATTCGTTTACCTAATGGACATTACGATGTAAAGCTATTGTTTGCAGAAAATAGTTTTAATTCTGCCGGTTCCAGAATTTTTGATATTTATCTTGAGTACAATAGAGTAATTCAGGATCTTGATATTTTTAGTCAAGTTGGTCAAAACGCTGCGCTTGTAAAAGAAATAACAAATGTTCAGGTTAATGATGAAGTGCTTGATATTCAGTTTGCAGAAAAAGTAGATAATGCATTGATTAATGGTATCATCATAACTCCAAATACAACGGGGATGAATGATGATAGCCAAATGGGATCAAATAACTTTAAAGTTGAGCAAAATTATCCAAACCCTTTTAACGGGAAAACGATAATTAATTATTCATTACAATCTGCTGATAATTTGAGCTTAAAACTTTATAACATATTAGGCGAACAAATTTTTTTTAAGGATTTAGGTTATGTTTCAGAGGGACTGCATCAGTTTTTGATTGATACCGCGATTATAAATGAAAGTCCACTTACATCAGGAATTTATTTTTATGTTATTTCTACATCACAAAAAAAAGAAATCCGTAAAATGGTTCTGCTTAATTAATATGATTTACTATGATTTTTATCGCTCAAATCTTCCCTCCCAATTATATAACAATCAAAAATATTTTTTTAATAATACAGTTAATTATCAGGAAAAATTATGAACTCATTTATTAAAACTTCATTCATCGCTCTGATTTTAGTTTTAACGTTTGCTCTTAAGCCAGTTGATCCACTTAAGAAATCAGACGTGATTGATCAAAGAGTAAAAGACCTTCTTGCAAAAATGACCATTGACGAAAAAGTTGGACAGATGACTCAAGTAACTTTGCAGGCAGTAAGTAAAGTGCAGGGCACAAAAAATCAGGTGCACCAAATAGATGATGCAAAATTAGAAGAGGCGATAAAAAAATATCATGTCGGTTCTATCCTAAATGTTTATGATGTAGCTCATAGACTCGATTACTGGCATGAAATAATTACCAAAATCCAAAACATCGCAACTAAAGAAACTAGATTAGGCATTCCAGTTATTTATGGTATTGATGCCATTCATGGTACAACTTATACAAAAGGCGGTACATTGTTTCCACAGGCAATTAGTATGGCTGCAACGTGGAATAAAGAGCTTGAAAAAGAAGCAGGAAAGATTACTGCTTATGAAACACGTGCTTCAGGCATACCCTGGAATTTTTATCCTGTAATGGATATTGGAAGACAACCACTGTGGCCGCGCTTGTGGGAAACATTTGGCGAAGATGTTTATCTCGCTCAACAAATGGGAGTTTCTTATATTCTCGGTGCTCAGGGTGATGATATTAGTGCGCCTGATAAAATTGCAACTTGTTTAAAACATTACGTTGGGTATAGTTTTCCGATAAATGGTAAAGACAGAACGCCAGCATGGATTTCTGAAAGAATGTTACGGGAATATTTCCTTCCAACTTTTGAAGCAGGGATTTTAGCCGGTGCACTAACAATTATGGTAAATTCATCAGAGGTTGATGGAATACCCGGGCACGCTAACTATCATTTGCTTACAGAAGTTTTGAGAAATGAATTAAACTTTAAAGGATTTGTGGTTTCGGATTGGGAAGATATTGCTCGATTGTATACGAGAGATAAATTGGCTGAAACACCTAAAGAAGCTGTAAAAATAGCTGTTATGGCTGGTGTTGATATGAGTATGGTTCCTTATGATTTTAGTTTTTACAATTATCTTTTAGAACTTGCTAATGAAGGATCTGTGCCTATGTGGAGAATTGATGAAGCAGTTAGCAGGATATTAAAAGTTAAATTTCAATTGGGGCTTTTTGAAAATCCATATCCAGATAAAGAACTTGCTAAAAAATTCGCGTGTAAAGAATTTACAAATACAAATATGGATGCAGCAAGAGAATCAATTATTCTGACTAAGAATCAGGGAAACATTCTGCCATTATCTAAAAACATGAGAATATTAGTAACAGGACCTACTGCTGATATGCTCTCTGTTCTAAATGGAGGTTGGACAATTACCTGGCAGGGAAATGAAGAAACTCTTTATCCACAGGAAAAGAATACTGTTCTTGAAGCAATACGGAATAAAGTTGGAGGGCAAAATGTAAGCTATGTTCCGGGATGTACTTTTGATAAGGAGATTAATATAAATCAAGCAGCCGCTGATGCTTTGGATGCTGATGTTGTTGTACTTTGCCTTGGTGAGCCAACTTATTGCGAAACTCCAGGAAATATTTCTGATCTTTCATTAAATAATGTTCAATTAGAATTAGTAAATAAAATTTCTGCGACGGGTAAGCCAATTATACTTGTTATGCTTGAAGGAAGACCAAGATTAATAACTTCTATAGAGTCAAAAGTTAAGGGAATAGTTTTAGGATTTTTACCGGGAATGGAAGGAGGAAATGCAATTGCTGATATATTGTTCGGTGATTATAATCCAAACGGAAAACTTCCAATTACCTATCCAAAATATCCAAATGGAATAACGCTTTATGATTTCAAACCAATCGAGAAAAATGATAACTCTGATTATGAAGCTTTATGGCCGTTTGGTTACGGATTAAGTTACACAAATTTTTCTTACAGCAATCTTAAAATCGGTGCAGATGAAATTAATCAAAACGAAGAACTGCTCGTAACTGTTGATGTTAAAAACGAAGGTAAAGTTGCCGGAAAAGAAGTTGTACAACTTTATTTAACAGATCTATATGCTTCTGTAACGAGACCTAATAAACAATTAAAGGGTTTTGAAAAGATTTCGTTAGACCCAGGCGAAACAAAAACTGTATCATTTAAATTAAATAAAGATCATTTTTCTTTTATTGGACAGGATAATAAGCGAATTGTTGAGCCAGGTGAATTTAAGGTAGCGGTACAAAATTTGAACCAAATATTTCGTTTGAAATAGTTAATAATATTAAAATTTTTACTTAGTGCTTTTGAGGGAAGATTGCAGTAATAAATGATATTGCATCTTCCTTTTTTGTTGAACAAAAATATTGGAGATAATTATTAAAATAATGTTTACTAATTATAAAATAATTTTCATATACTCATTGCTGCTTATTTGTGCAAATCAAATTATTAATGCTCAGCAGATAGTAATTAATGAACTAATGTCCTCTAACTCGATTACAATAGCGGATGAGGATGGTGATTATTCAGATTGGATTGAATTATACAACACGCAAGATTCAACTATTAACTTAAATGGCTATGGATTATCAGATGATCAACTTAGTCCATTCAAATGGGTTTTGCCGCAGTTAAATCTGGCTGCAAAAGATCATTTATTAATTTTTGCAAGTGACAAAAACCGAACAGATTATGTAAAACATTGGGAAACAATTATTGATTGGGGTGCTGTTTGGAAATATAGATTGGGAACAAGTGAACCACCTTCCAATTGGAAGAATTTAGGATTTGATGATCAATCTTGGCTTAGCGGTAAAAGTGGATTTGGCTATGGTGACAATGATGATTCTACAATTGTTCCGTCTGTGCAATCTGTTTATGTTAGAAAAACATTTATGGTGTCAAAATTAAGTGATGTTGTTTCTGCAATTCTTCACGTGGATTTTGATGATGGGTTTGTTGCATATCTAAATGGTGTTGAAATAGCACGCGCTAATATTGGAGCAGTCGGAATTCCTCCTGCATATAATGAGTCTGCTACAACATTTGTTGAACCATTAATTGTTTATGGTGGAAAACCTAATGCATACATAATTAAAAACCTCCAATCTGTTTTAAATGAAGGGGAAAACGTACTTGCAATTCAGGTTCATAACTATGGTTCTGGCTCATCTGATCTCACTCTGATTCCATTTTTAAGTTTGGGAATGAATACAGTTCCAGTAAATCCTAAAGGTGCTAATCCATTATTAGATTTACCAAACAGATATCTACATACAAATTTTAAATTAAGCTCGGATGGTGAAACAATTGTTATAACAAATCCCGGTGGTAGTACTATTGATGAAATAACTTTTGGAAAAATTGGTCCTGATATTTCTTTTGGAAGGCAGCCTGATGGAAGTGATTCGTGGTATCTTTTTCCAACTCCAACACCTGGTGATAGTAATAAAACAAATGGTTACACAGGAATCACAGATGACCCAATTGTAACAATTCCCGGAGGCTTCTATCCCGGTTTAGTAAACGTTACTGTTAATCCCGGTGCAAATAGCGGAACGATTCATTACACACTGGATGGATCTGATCCCAATGAAACATCAACGGTTTATTCATCATCAATTTTATTCTCATCAACAAAAGTACTAAGAGTAAAAGCATATACTACAGGAATGATTCCAAGCCAAACTGTAACAAACACTTACTTGATAAACTTTAGCACCAAATTACCAGTAGTATCACTTTCCACTAATCCAGCTAATTTTTTTGATGAAGAAAATGGCATCTACACTTTAGGCGACAGTGCGCAATCGTCATTCCCATATTTTGGTGCAAATTTTTGGAAGGACTGGGAAAAGCCAATTCATGTTGATTACTTTGAAAATGATGGAACATCAAATGGCTTTAGCATGGATGCCGGTGTTCAGATTTATGGTGCCTGGAGTAGGGGGTTCTCTCAAAAATCACTTGCCATTTTTGCACGTGGGCGATATGGTTACAGCAGCATTAACTATAAACTTTTTAAAGATCTTTCATTTACAGAGTATCAGGCATTCGTCCTACGTAACTCAGGTAACGATTGGAACTCAACAATGTTTAGGGATGGATTAATGACAGGACTTGTTACTGATGTCGATTTAGATAAACAGGATTTTAAACCAACAGTAGTTTTTATCAATGGTCAATATTTGGGAATCCAGAATTTGCGTGAAAAAGTTAATGAACATTTTTTAGCACAGCATCATAATGTTAATTCAGATAGTTTAGACATACTTGAAAATTATGCTAACATTGTACAGGGAGATAGCCTTGATTACTTGGCATTATATTCTTTTATTGAAAATAATAGTATGACAATTCCGGCAAATTATGAATATGTAAAATCAAAAATTGATGTGGATAATTTTATAAAATATTTTGTTTCGGAAATTTATTTTGCTAACACAGATTGGCCTGGAAATAATACTAAGTTTTGGCGTAATCATAATAATGGTAAGTGGCGCTGGATTCTTTACGATACGGATTTTGGTTTCGGATTGTTTGATGTTAATGCATATAAGCATAACACACTTGAGTTTGCAACAGCAACAAATGGTCCCGATTATCCAAATCCACCATGGGCAACTTTGTTTTTAAGAAAGCTTTTAGAAAATCAATCTTTTAGAAATGATTTTATTAATTGTTTTGCTGATTTTTCAAACTCAATTTTTAAACCTTATGTGGTAATAAACAGAATAAATAATTTGAAATCTTTGATCGAATCAGAAATTCCCAATCAAATTCAAAGATGGAATGCATTTGATTATAATGGCTGGTTAAATAATATCCAGCGATTGAGAGATTTTGCCAATCAGCGATTAACATATTTGCAGCTTTACTATATTCAAAAATTTGGTTTAAGTGGAATAGCTAATCTCAATATCTCTATATCAGATACTTCGATGGGCAGTGTAAAAGTTAACTCATTACAAATCAACCAACCAACATGGTTGGGCGGATATTTCTATGGAGTTCCGATAAAAATAATTGCTCAGCCAAAAACTGGATATCGTTTTATTAAATGGGAAGGGTCCAGCACATCCAGTAATGATACCTTAATTGTTTCGTTAAATTCTTCTTATAGTTTAAATGCAACATTTAGTGTTGATACAAATTACAGCTCACCTAAAATTGTAATAAATGAAATTAACTATAATTCATCTCTATCTTTCAACACAGAGGATTGGGTTGAGCTTTATAATAACAGCGATAGGGATGTTGATATTTCCGGCTGGATATTTAAGGACTCTGATGATTTGCATAATTTTTCTTTGCCACAAGGAACGATCTTAAAGAAAGACGGATATTTAGTTTTGTGTATAGATACATCATTGTTTAAACCTTTATTTCCTGACGTAAAAAATTTTATTGGCAACACCGGTTTTGGATTTAGCGGCAGCGGTGAGCTATTAAGACTTTATGATAATGAAATGAAAATGATAGACTCACTTGTTTATGATGACAGTGCACCATGGCCCACCGAGCCGGATGGGAATGGAGCAACACTTTCACTAAAAAATCCTGATCTTGATAATTCTCTGGGTGAAAACTGGGCGGCATCATTAGGACATGGAACACCCGGAAAAATAAATGATGTGTTTACCGGAGTTCAAGACAGAACAGATAATTTAATTCCAACAGAATATTCTTTAGAACAAAATTATCCAAATCCTTTTAATCCTGTTACAAAAATTCGGTATCAAATTCCGACCACCCCTATATCCTCCCATTTAGCAAAGGGGAGGAACGAGGAGGGATTCGTGAGTTTAATAGTCTATGACATCCTTGGTAATGAAGTAGCCACTCTTGTTAATGAATTTAAAAAGCCCGGATTTTATGAAGTTGATTTTAACGGCAATAATTTATCCAGTGGGGTTTATTTTTATAGATTACAAACTGATAATTTTTTTAGCACTAAAAAATTAATTTTACTAAAATGAAAAAATCTATTTATTTTATTTTATTTTGTTCGCTATATGCTATCAGTAGTTTTACACAAGATAAAACTCTAAATAAAAACTCAACAGTTGCATTCACATCATCTAATCTTCCGATTGTTGTTATAAATACTAATGGACAGGAAATTCCGAATGAAATTAAAATTACAGCAGATATGGGAATTATTTATAACGGAGAAGGAGTAAGAAATTATCTTACAAATCCATTTAATAATTATAACGGAAAAATTGGAATTGAAATTAGAGGTTCATCATCTCAAATGTTTCCTAAAAAACAATATGCAGTAGAAACTCGTGATGCACTTGGCAATGATTTGGACGTATCGCTTTTAGGCTTTCCCGCAGAAAGTGATTGGATTTTATTTGCTCCTTATAATGATAAAAGTCTGATACGCGATGTATTAGTTTATAAACTTGCTAATGATATGGGGCGATATGCAAGTCGCTCAAAATTTTGTGAAGTTGTGCTAAATGGTGAATATATTGGAGTGTATGTACTTCTTGAAAAAATTAAACGTGATGGTAACAGAGTCAATATTAAAAAATTAGAAGCGCCTGATACTTCGGGTACAGCTTTGACTGGCGGTTATATCATTAAAGTTGATAAGACCGATGGTGAAGGTAATGACGGATGGTACTCGAATTATCTCCCTTTTCCTCAAACGCAAAATAAAACATTTTATCAATATCATTATCCCAAACCGGAAGATATAGTTACTCCACAAAAGACTTATATTCAAAATAAAATATTTACCTTTGAAACAGTGATGAATTACAGTTCAAATATTGCTGATTCAGCTACAGGATACCCGAAATATTTAGATACTGATTCGTTTGTTGATTTTGTTTTAGTTAATGAAGTAGCAAAAAATGTAGACGCATACAGATTAAGCACTTATCTCTATAAAAACCGGGATGATATTAATCCAAAAATATTTGCTGGCCCTGTATGGGATTTTAATCTTGGTTTTGGAAATGCTGATTATTATGAAGGATGGAAAACGGATGGCTGGCAATTACAGTATTTAACTGATTATCAAAAT